>JAYVJS010000105.1:0-6317 GCA_043769075.1 Gemmatimonadota bacterium
CGAGTCGGAGCCGCTCGCCGGGCCGCACCGCTACGCAGGTGCCCCACATATCGATCTGGTAGGTCTCCGGTTTGCCGGGGGTGAGCGGATCGTTTCGAAAGGCCCCCCGGCGGGCCCGGGCCCGGACCCACCCCTCGGTGAGCCGTTGCGAATACCCGTCGGCCCGAACCAGCGTTAGGCGGACAACCCAATCGGTGTCTTTCGCGGAGGAACTCGCGACGATCGTGGCCGTGATGGGACCACAGACGGTGAGTTGTCGGGCCGGTGACTCCAACGTATAGGTGAGGACGTCAGGCCGACTCTCCACGCTTCGATAGTCGTCCGGTCCGCCTGAGTCGACATTCCGCGACCACAAGAACTGGGTCGGGTCTTTGGGGTCGTAGTCATAGCGGCTCGATCCCTCGCCGACCGGGAGCGAATCCGGCGACAGTCGGTGAGCATCGCCCAAGTAGTACGGCACGAACCGGGTCTCCGGCACCGGCCATTCGTCGGCCCCGATCCAGCGATTCTCGCCCAAGACGAACAACCTAACGCGGGGCCACCGGGCCGCCTCATTGGGCTGGTGCTTGAGGTAACGATCGAACCACAGTTCATAGAGCCGGCGGGTATCGACGACCGCGCCCGGGCCAAAGTCCATCCCGCCGATCGTGCTGGCGCGGGCATCGGAATCAACCCAATGGCGCCAGGGGCCGATCATCAGGTATTGGTTCTCGCGGGTGTCTGGAGTGCCTCGGGTCCGCATGGCGGCGAAATTCTCGAGACTCCCTCCGAGCGTCCCGTCATACCAGCCGGTGACATGGAACATCGGGACTCGCGATTCCGGTAACCGGTTCTGATAGCTTCGGGGCTTCCAGAAATCAGCGTTCTCGAGGTTCCGGAGGTAGGTCCGCCAGGTTGCCGACCGGGCGCCGATCTTCTCGTCGATGGTTTGCAACGGCAGGCTTCGGTACGCGGCCGTGAGCTCGGCCTCCTCATCGGGGAAGCCTCTGACGGTGCGGCCCTCGACGACCATGGCCCACTCGAGCATCCCGAACGAAATTCCGCCGTGACGCATCGGCCAGAAGCCACCGGGATCGGAGGGCGTGACCATGGGGATCATCGCCTTGAGAGCGGGATTGTTGAGGATGGCCGGGAAAACCTGAGTCCATCCCGAGTAGGAACCGCCGAGAGTTCCGACTTGGCCATCGGACCACCTCTGGCGCGCAATCCAACTTTGGGCCAGGTACCCGTCACGGCCTTCATTGATCAGCGGCTCGAACCGGCCCTCGGAATCGCCCCGGCCCCGGACGTCCTGGACGACGTAGGCATACCCGCGCGAGGCCCAATAGTGGCCCTGCTGGTAACTCGACAATCCGGTTCGCATGTATGGTGTTCGGACCAGCAGCGCTGGGACTCGCTCCGGTGTCTCGGGGCGATACACGTCGGTGAGGAGCGCGACACCGTCGGCCGTGACGACCCGGCGGGCGAATTCGCGCCGGACCCGATAAGCGCCTGGAGCATCGGCCCCGCTCGGTTGGGCGGCGGCTCGGCTCGATGGTCGGGCGCCGAACAGGAGGAGAAGAGCCGAAACGGAGACCAGGGCGCGGGGCATAGTGGATCAGCGAGTTGGAGAGGAGGCGATCACCCGTTCGAAGCGGACATCGCGGGCCCGGCCGGCAAACACCCGAAAGCCGGTGACGGGTCCTTTGGGACCGCGGATGAACCGGATGGTTTGCCCGCCGTTCCGAAAGCCATCGCGATAGGCGGGCTGGAAAGAGGTTCGATCGTCCGGGCGGGACCGGAGTACCAGAGCTTGGCCTTGCGCGGCGATCGAATAGGTCACTTCCAGTTCGGGACTTCGATACTCCCCGACATAGTCGCCGAGCGGCGCCGGGGCTCCACTGGTCGGCGGTTCCGGACGAAACCGGCGCCACGCGTCGGCGTACTGGACCACTTCCCACTGGGCGCCTTTGCGTTCGAACCGAAACTCGCCCGCGGCCGGGTGCCAGAAGCGGCCCCCGCCCAAATGGACCAGGGCCGCCGACGGGCCTCCGTTGCTGGCGGTGAGGCCGTTCTCGACAACCCGGAAGGTCATGGTTTGGTCTGAGGTCGAGTCTCGATACGTCCCGGCCATTCCCTGGAGTTCGGCGGCCTCAATCGCGACCGCCGCACTCGGTGGCGGTTCGGTGGCCGGGAGCCCGAGCAGACGGACGGCGATTCGGTTGGCGGCTCCTCCGGCATCGGCGCTCCCGGCGTTGCAGAGGACCGCGACCGAGAGGTCTCGGGTCGGCCAGCGAGCGAGATAGGTTCGATAGCCCGCGGTGGCACCGCCATGAGTTACCGCGCGGAGGCCGCGAAATGTTCCGACGCCGAGCCCGAGTCCGTACCCGATCGGTGAACCGTCATTGAGCTTGCCCGGGGTCTCGAGCAGGGCGACCAAGGCCGTGCCGCCTGGGATCGTCCCCTTGGTGAGTGCCTCGTTCCACCGGAGCAGGTCGCTCACGGTGGTGAGGAGGCCGCCGTTGCCGTAGACATTGGTAAACGGCATGTCCTGGAGCCAACCAGCGGCCGCCGGGCTGTACGCAGTGGCCCGGTCGGCCACCACTTTACGGTAGTCGGCCCGCCATTCGGTTCGGGTCATCCCGAGCGGAGTGAACAGTTCGTCGCGCGAAAACTCGGCCAGCGACTTGCCGGATACTCGCTGAACGATGATTGCCGCCAGCGCGTAACCGGTGTTGCTGTAAAGGTATTCGTCCCCCGGAGTGAAATTGAGCCGCTGCTGGTGTTGAACGAGGTCGAGGATCCGGGCCAGGGTGTGTACTTCGGTTCCTGGCGGAAAGCCTTGGATTGACAGTAAGGCCCACTGATCTCGCAAGCCGCTGGTGTGTTGGAGCAAGTTTCGGATCGTGATCGGCTTGCCGAAATCGGGTACCTCGGGCAGGTGGCGTCGAATATCGTCGTCGAGCGAGAGCCGGCCCCGAAGGGCCAGGAGCGCGACGGCCGCCGAAGTGAACTGCTTGGCCACCGAGCCCGACTCGATGACCGATTCGGGGCGGAGCGGGACTCCGTACTCGAGGTTGGCCATGCCGTAGCCGCGAGTGGTGCGGGTCCCCGCAAAGTCGACCCCTACGGTGCAGCCGGGCCCGTGGGTGCTGGCCCATTGAGCAAACGTGCTATCGAGGAGGGCTGCCGGCGACTGGGCCGCAACTGGCAGAGCGGTCAGGATCATCAGGGCAGCGAGCCGGGCGGTTTGACGGGGTCGGGTCATTGGCGGTACTCCGAGAAGGCGTCACGGATCGTCCAATCGAAGATAGCGACGGCGATAGCCGTCAGCCGCGGTTTGGCCCCGTGGTGGACTAGCAGCTCGTCCGCGGATACAGTTCTCGGATGCGAATTCTATCCTGCGGTGTCGCGATTGCCGTTCTCTTCCCAGTTTGGCTTGGGGCCCAGCGGCCGGCGATCGGATCCGACGCTCGCCAGTACGTAGTCGTCGAGGCCCCGGTTGTCGCACTTACCAACGTCACCATCATCGACGGGACCGGCACGGCTCCGAAAACCGGCCAGACGATCGTCCTGTCCGGCAATCGGATTCAGGCAGTCGGTGCGGTCGGTTCGGTCGCCATCCCCGCTGGGGCCCGGGTGCTCGACCTCGCGGGGCACACGGTCATTCCCGGCCTGATCGGGATGCACGACCACATGTTCTACACCACGCCCGGGAGCAGCGAGGTTCAGTCAAATTTTTCGTTTCCGCGGCTCTATCTGGCGAGCGGAGTGACCACGGTCCGGACCACCGGGAGTTTCTCGCCCTACGCCGAGCTCAATTTGAAGAGCGGGATCGAACGGGGCGAGGTGCCGGGTCCGCGAATGCATGTCACCGGGCCGTATCTGATTTCCACCGCGATGGACCCGCGCCTCGATCTTCTCGGGATGCACGCCCTGGCGGACGAAGCGGCGGCCCGTCGAGTGGTGCGGACTTGGGCGGAGGAGGGGGCTGAGTGGATCAAGGTGTACACCCAGATTTCGCCGGAGATCTTCCGCGCGGTGGTCGATGAAGCCCACCGCCACGGAATGAAAGTCACCGGCCATCTCTGTTCGATCAGCTTTACCGAAGCCGTTGATCTCGGAATCGACAACATCGAGCACGGTCTCCGGACCAATTCAGATTACGACCGCAGCAAACAGCCCGGCCGCTGCCCGGCGAGTCACTACGAGACCCTGGGCCAGCTCGACATGAACGATCCCCGAATCGCCGAAACGTTCCGGCGGATGATCGGGCGCGGGGTGCCGATGACGACTACCGCCGTCAACGAGCAGTTGGCCCCGAACCGCCCGGGGCCGGACGCGCGGACCCTCCAGGCGATGGCGCCATGGATCGCGGAACTCGAGTTAACCCGCCGGCGCCAGCTCGACCTCCCCACTCCCGTTGGTGAGATCTATCCGCGGATGCGGGAGATCTACCCCAAATCGCAGCAATACGAGTTGGCGTTCGTCAAAGCGGGCGGCGTGCTCGCGGCGGGGGTCGATCCGGCCTTCGGCGCCTTGGCCGGGTTCGGTGATCAGCGGAATCTCGAGCTGTTGGTGGGCGCGGGGTTCACGGTGCCCCAGGCCGTTCAGGTCATGACGGCCAACGGCGCCAAGGTCCTCGGCCTCCAGGCCGAGCTCGGCACGATCGAGCCCGGTAAACTCGCTGATCTCGTGGTGATTCCGGGCGACCTCGCGGCCGACCCGGCGGCGATTTACCGGACCGTCACCGTCTTCAAGGATGGCATCGGCTACGACTCGGCTAAGTTGATCGCCGCGGTACGGGGGCAGGTCGGGATCCGTTAGCGCGTCAGCAACCGCCCACGCCGGGATTCCGATCTCGGGGATCCCGGACTGGAGGAGTGCCGTCGAGGCGCAGGGTATAGCTGTCCTGGACCTGGTTCCCGTCGTAGCGGATCGACTGGAGGATCATTGCCGGCCGGGTCTTGGCACTAGTCAGGCTATACCAGTTGTTGGTGGACTCGGTGTAGACAGGCCCGCACCGCTCCAGCTTCACGGTAATCCCCTTCTCGTAGACGACCCCAAGCATGTGCTCACCCTTCGGGTGGAGCCCGCCCTCTTCGAAGTAGATGGCCCTGACCACGGCGGGTGTGCCGCTGGCCAGCAGGGAGAACTTCCGGCCCGCGTACGAGGCGGCCCCCGATTGGCTCACGGGGTTGGGGTCGCCTTTGAACGACAGATCCGTCGGCTTCGCGCCGCCGTCATTCCAAGTGATGCCGGTTGGAAGCGTGGCCAGGGCTTTCCAGTCGTAGCCGGCCGTTCCGCCGGCCGGTGCGAGGAGGTCCACGACCGTTTGGGCCAACAGTTCGTGCGGCTTCAGGGTCGACACCGGCTTCCGCTCCGCCCCCGCGGCGCATTGCTCGGTATACCTGGCGAGCTGATTGGGCTCAAGGGCCGGGAGTTCGTCGCCCTGGGAGAGCAGGTACCCTTCGTTCGGCCGGCCGGGTCCGGCCGGCTGGATCGACAGGTATCCGGCGGTCAGTTTTGGGCCCTTCAACCGATACCAGTTGGTGCCGCCGAGTCCGGCCTTCACCGGGCACCGGGCCAGGTCCGTGGTCAGCCCTGCCTGCTTCAGAGCCGCCAGCAGGGCCGGCTCGCCGATGGGCGCCGACATGTTCCGGAACAGGAGATTCATCACCATGGTCCGGGCACCCGTCGCCACGACCGCCAGTTTGCTCCCGCCGATGGTGGCGGCACCTTGTCGGGCAAAGCAATCGCCGTTCGGCAGACAATTCTTGAGCGAGGTCGGCGGGAGCGGCGCCCATTTGGAATTGGACAGTTTCTCGATGCCCTCCCAATCCGTGGGAAGCCCCATGCCGAGATAGGTCTTGACGATACCAGCGAGTTGCTGATCAGGCGTTTGGAGCGCTTGCAAGGCCGGTCCTGGGGTCATCCAAACCAAGGCGGCGGCAGCGATGCGATGGAACTGGGTCATAGGGTGCTCCGTAGTGGGGGATAGCTACCAAGCCATGCGTCCGAACCGACTGCCAACCGTCATTCGGCGGAACTAGATTCTGTTCGCTTCTCATCCCAAGGTGTTCCATTATGCGTCGTTGTTTGCCGGTAATCGGTCTCGTGCTCACGCCCCTCGCGTTTGTCACCGCCCAAGTCGTCCCCAATATCCCGATTGAATCCTATACTCTGGGCAACGGATTGCGGGTCATTCTCTCCGCCGATCACAGCAGCCAGGTGGTGACGGTCAACGTCTGGTACAACGTCGGCTCGCGCAACGAAGTCCGGGGCCGGACCGGGTTCGCCCACATCTTCGAGCATATGATGTTCCAAGGGTCGGCCAA
>JAYVJS010000106.1:0-7019 GCA_043769075.1 Gemmatimonadota bacterium
CGTGATCTCGATCCGGCCGGCGGCGGCCTGGGCCGGTTGCTGCAGAAGCAGTAAGATGTATCCGAGTATCATTGAAGCCTCACGGGCGGGTCAGCCTTAAGGGTTGACCTCCCGTCGATTCGAGTCAAGTCATGGAGATCCGCATGCCCCGATTTCTCGCCGCGATAACGCTGATTCTGGCCGGGTGCGCCAAAACGCCTGATGGCCCGCCGCCGGATGTGGTCCTCGCCGCGGTCAACGTCGTCGACGTGACTACCGGCCAGATCGAGCGTGGGATGGACGTGTCGATCACGGGGCGGTTCATCACGAAGATCGCCCCCGCCGTGTCAAACCCGCGGGCCGTTACCGTGGTCGAGGCCCGTGGTCTCTATCTGATCCCTGGACTGTGGGACATGCACGTCCACGTCGCCACGATGCCGGGGACCTCCGAGGCGTTCCTTCCGGCGTTGGTGGGTTACGGCGTGCTCGGCGCCCGCGACACTCACAGCAACCTCGACAGTGTGGTCGCCGCCAAACGGGCCATCGCAGCTGGGTCGCGAGTGGGCCCGCGTCTCTTTGTCGCCGGGGAATTGGTCGACGGGGCCAACTCCGTCAATCCGGCCGCGCGCCGGGTGTCGACGGAGGCGGAGGCCCGGGCCCAAGTGCGGGCACTCAAGCAGGGTGGGGCGGACTTCGTGAAAGTGTACTCGGCGCTCTCGCGTGACTTGTACTTCGCGATTGCCGACGAGGCCAAAAAGATCGGGATTCCATACGCGGGTCACGTTACCCCGGCCATCACGGCGCTGGAGGCGTCGAACGCGGGCCAGCGGACCTTCGAGCACGTGATCGGCGTCGAGGCGGCCACCTCCCGCGACGAAGCCGCGATCCTGGCCGAGAACTGGGCGGCGGTGGCGAAGAAAACCTTCAAGTGGTCGGACGCGGCCAGGATTCGGGCCACCCACGACTCCGCCAAGACCGCGGCGCTGTTCGAGGCCTTCAAACGAAATCAAACCTGGCAAGTGCCGACCTTGATCGTTACCCGGCAGATCGGGAGCCTGGTGGACGGCGTGCCCGCTGCCGTGCCCGCCGATCGCTTCATCGGAAAGTCGGTCCGGGGCATGTGGGCCGCGATGGGTTCGATGGGCGCTTTCGTGAAAGGCACCCACGGCCTTCATCCGCTCGACCTCGAGCTGGTCGGGCAGATGTATCGGGCGGGCGTACCGATCCTGGCCGGGACCGATTTTCCGAACCCGTATGTGTATCCAGGGGCTAGCTTGCACGACGAACTGGCCTTGCTGGTCAAGGCAGGGCTGACGCCGGCCGCCGCGCTTCGGGCCGCCACGAGTGAGCCGGCCCGGTTCCTTGGGCTGAGCGATTCGCTTGGAACGGTGGCCGTTGGCAAAGTGGCCGATCTGGTTCTTCTGACGGCCGATCCTTTGGCTGACATCGCCAACACGACGACGATTCAGGCCGTGATTCAGGGCGGCCGCGTGTTGGACCGCGCGTCGCTCGATCGGTTGCTCTTGAGTGCCGAGACCGCGGCGCAGCGGTAACTTGGACACCTAACGTCCGCCTGGAGGGTTGATAATGATGATCGGATCGCGACGCGGTGTCCTGTCGGTGGCGGCATTGCTTGGAATGGTCCCGCCGACCCGCCCGGCGGCGGCTCCGGCCGACCAATATCAGCGCCGCCGGGCCGCGGCGATGGAGCGGCTCGACGGCCGGATTCTGATCGTGCCGTCGCAGGGCGCCTTCAAGTCGGATGACCAGGCCGGGTTCCAGCAAACGACCGACTTTCAGTACCTGACCGGGCTCGGCGACTTGGTCGGCGCCGTTTTGGTCTTCGACGGCAAGGCCAAACGGACCATGCTGTTCGTCCCCGGCCCGAGCTCGGTGATTTCACGGCCGCGGCCCACCCCGGAGTCGGCGCCAACGCTGGGGCTCGACGCCGTGGTGCCGATCGACTCTCTGGCGCCGTGGCTAACCCAGCGAATCGGAACCGGCTCGGCGGTGCTGGTGGCGGCCTCGGACAACCGCGGCACCGTGCGGACCCCGCCCCCAATGGCCGGCGGCGTGTCCCGGTGGAGCGAATGGCTGGTGACGTTAGGCTGGAAGGGGCCGGTCGAGCCGGCGCTGCCGTTGCTCCGCCCCCTCCGGGAGATCAAGGACGCCGGCGAAATCGCCATCCTCGAGCGGGTCGGCACGGCCAGCGGACAGGCGATGCTGGCCGGGATGCGAGCGTTGAGGCCGGGACTGCGCCAGCGGATGGCGGAAGCGGCGGTGGTCAGCTCCTGCATCCGGTCCGGCGGCCGGCACTCATTCTGGCCCTGGACCATGTCGGGCTCCCACGCCCTGTTTACCGACCTATTCAACTCGTTCGTCGACGCCGGCAACCACGACCGAGCGATGCAGGCGGGTGAAGTGGTCCGAGTAGATGTGGGCTGCATGATCGACCGGTATCAGGGCGACGTCGGCCGGACCGCACCCGTCAGCGGCCGGTTCACGCCGGGCCAACGAGAGTCATGGGATCTGTTCATCGCGGGCTACCGGGCCGGCCTAACGGGGCTCAAGGACGGCGGGAAGACCTCGGAGGTGTTTCGAATCAACCTTGACCGGATCCGGGAGCTGGCGCCGAAGCTCAAGACGGCCATGGGACGGAAGACCGCGGAGATCCTGCTCGGGCCCGGCGGCACTGGGGCTTGGGAAATCCACGCAGTCGGGCTCGATGACGCCGAGGGCATGCCGGAGGATTTGAAGGCGGGGATGACGGTGGCGTACGAGTTGATGTTCATGGTCGACGGCTTTGGGTTCTACCTCGAGGACATGATCCTGATCGAACCGAACGGCTACCGGCTGCTCACGCCAGGCCTGCCGTACACCTCGGCTGAGATCGAAGCGGCGATGCGGGCCCGGTAGGCCGGGCTGGCGGTTCGAGCCGACCGGCACCTTCGGCGCCAAGTATGCTGCCGGCTTCAGCCGGTAGCCACGACGGAGGATTCCCCCTAACTTGGTTCAAGAACTCGCTCCGACTCCTGAGGCTCCCAATGAACGACATGTTGGTGGTAACCACTGATGAAGTGGCTGGCAAACGAGTCACCCGGCATTTCGGGCTGGTCTCCGGTGAAGCCATTCTCGGTGCCAACCTCTTCAAGGATCTGTTTGCCGGCATTCGCGACATCGTCGGCGGCCGTTCCGCCGCCTACGAAAAGGAGCTCCGAAAGGCTCGGGATGTCGCCATTCACGAAATGCTCGAGGAAGCCAGCTCCCTCGGCGCCAACGCCGTCATCGGCGTGGACCTCGACTACGAGTCGATCCAAATGGGATCGGGCGGTGGGATGCTGATGGTGAGCGCCTCCGGTACCGCCGTCACACTCGAGGACTAGTGCCCGTCGAACGCGGGTTCGAGCGGATCCTCTGGGGAAGCCGCCTCATCGTCTTGGTGGCGGTGATCGCGAGCCTCCTGGTCTCGTTCGCGATGTTCTACGTGACCACCCTCGATGTCGTGGGCATGGCCGAACACGTGGTGCGCTATCGCCCGGGCTCCCCGACCCTTGACGCCGACCGGGCGATCGTCATCCGGGGCGTCGTCGAGGTGGTCGACGGCTACCTCCTCGGCGCCATCATGTTGATCTTTTCCCTCGGCCTCTACGAACTGTTCATTAGCCGAATCGAAGCCGCCGAAGGGTCGGAATTCGCCTCCCGCCTCCTGCTGATCCGAAGCCTCGACGACCTCAAGGACCGGTTGGCGAAAGTCGTCCTGTTGATCTTGGTGGTGAAGTTCTTCGCCTACGCGCTCCGGACCGATTTCAAAACGCCATTGGACCTCCTCTACCTGGCGTTGGGAACGATCTTGGTGGCTGGCGCCATCAGGCTCAGCCACAAGGCGGGATAGGCGGCGTCGGTGTTGCGTCGGCATCGAAGCCGATGTGGCAGACGCTCGCCGCCGCCGGGCCGGGCGAGGTGGTAACCGTTCAGTGGCCCGTCTCGAGGTCGGTCAGGAGGGCATCGAACGACAGGGTGAGCGGTTCGGTTACTTCCTCCGGGGCCCAGGCGACTTGCTCGACCCGGGCCACCTCATCCTCGGAGCCGGCCTCGGTGACGTAGACCGTCCGAACGTCGATGACGACGCGCCAGACGGTCTGCACGCCGAGAGCTTGGTAGGCCAGCCGCTTGAAGTCTCGGTCATAGATCCGGCTGGACGGGCTTTCGATTTCCACCGCGAGGAGGTACTCGGTCACTCCGGTCCAACGCTCACCGTGGGCGGGGCGCCGAAAGACGAGGATGTCGGGCTGGAGTTCGGTCGCGGGCGGAGCGGTAACCACGCCGGGCGCGCTGACCAGAATTCCCGGGGACCGGGCCGTGAACTCGGTCAGGGCCGCCGCGATCCGGGTGGCGACGACCTGGTGCGGAAGTGCCGGTGACGGGGTCACCAGGAGGACCCCATCCAGCAGTTCGTACCGGTGGCCGTCCTCGGGCCAGGCGGCGATGTCGTCGACGGTGTAGCGAGGCACAGCAATCGGCATGGCCATAATGTCGGCTCGGCAGGGAGGGTTCCGCAACTCGGCATCCCCCATCATGGGAAAGGCCGGGTCGTGGGTGGTAACCCAAATCCCCCACGCTGGCGCGGAAAAACGCTAGAGGTGGTCCTGCATCCGTTGCCGCACCGACGTCGTCGCGGTATCCTAGCCCATTGCCAAACATCCGATTACGACTTCCGACTGCCGACTCATTGCCGCGGGGCCACTAAGGTCAGTAGGTGCCTTGGATTCTCGACGGTGATGATTCGGAGATCCGCCTCCGAAACCCCGCGGGATCTGAGCCCCGGCAGAATTCGATCCTGCAACTGCGTCAGCCCGCCCCCGCCGTACCGCTTCCGCCCGACCTTGACGCAGACGTCGAGCGACAAGGTGATCTGCCGGACGAAGCCCCGCTGGACCGCCCACGCTACCCGGTCGAGCAACAACTCGACGGGGGAGACCTCACCGATCGCCATCGTCTGTAAGTCCCAGTCGAGTTGGACCGTCACGCCGCGGGCAAACGCCCGCCGGGCGAGTGCGGTGTCCGCCATGATCCAGGCCGCATGCCCGATGATCACCCGCTTCAGGTCGGCGCCCTCCCGTTCCAACACGTCGAGGTAGCCGATCCACGGGTCGACGGCATGCAAGGTGATGGCGGCGCCAGTGCGGCGACTGGCCCACGCCGCGGCCTTGAGAATCTTGAGCTCTTCCGGATCGTAGACCTCGTCGGCCCGCGCGGTGCCGGCCCGCATCCCGGGGTACCGAGGGCTCCACAGCGCGCGAACCGCCGAGTCGGCGGGAACGTGATCGAGGGGACCCGACAAATGGACCGAATGGGCGTCGACCGGGATCTCCCCGATGATCCCGGCGCGGATTCCGGTGCCGTCGATGCCGACCGTGATGTCCCGCACCATCCGGTCGGCCATCAACTCGGCCGTCATGGCCAACACCGAGTCGCTCCGATAGGGCCACCGGTAAAAGGCCGTCCCCATGACGATGTTGAGCCCCGTCTGCTCGGCGATGCGCTTAAGCCGAATCGGATCCCGCCCGATCCCGACCGGTGTAACGTCGACCAAACTCCGGCCGCCTGCCGCCAGGTAGCCCTCGACCTCTTCTCTGGCCTCCGCATCGCCGTCGAGGACGTAGTTGCTTTTAGTTTGCCAGCCTTGCCGGAGCCGGTCGATCATGTCGAGCGTCAGGACCGGCCGATCCCAAAACGCCAGCTGTTCGGCGGTGCGGGGAACCCAGTAGATGTTGCCCAACTGCTGGAATCGCCGGACGAAGGCCGGGGGCGGCGGTCCGGTGCGCCGATACCCGGTGGCCACGTCGGGCAGCAGGAAATCCACGAAGAGATGCTCGTGCGGAAGGGTGAAGCCCAGGGAGTCGGGGTGGATCGGCCCGGTCACCGTGAGGACCCGTCCGGTCAGGAGACTGGAAGCGGATTGGGCGTTGATGATGGGTGCCGGCCCCGTCAGAGCCAGGGCCAGCAGCAATCGGGCCGTTCGTCGCATGGAGGTACCCCCTTTCCAGAAAACCTAGTACCGGATAGGTTATTTCTGAAGTGCCATCCCGAACCCAGGAGTGATCGATGGACCGCCGAGACTTCCACCGCCGCCTTGCGGCAACCGCCGCGGCCGTCAGCGGCCTGCACCTGATGCCCGAAGCCCTATCCGCCACACCGGCTCTCGCGCCATCGCCCCCTTGGCAGCAAGACGACATGATGAAAGTGATGACTCGGTTCGTCGATGACCTGGCCCAGGGCGACCCGAAGGTTCGCGAGGCCATCGCGCCGGCGAAAATGCGTCACATCGCGTTGCTGGCATACCCCGGGATGTTCCCGCTCGATATTCTCGGGCCCAAGGCGATTTTCGAAGATCTCCTGAGCACTCACGTGCACATCGTCGCCAAGACCAAGAATCCGGTGCCGGTTGGGGGCCACGCCCAACTACTTCCCGACGTCACCTTCGCGGACTGTCCGGAGAATCTCGATGTGCTGTTCGTTCCCGGCGGGGGCCCGGGCACGGTCGCGATGATAGGCGACCTCGAGGTTCACGCCTTTCTCCAGCGCCACGCCAAAACGGCCCGGTACGTGACAAGTGTCTGCACCGGCTCCTTGGTACTCGGCTCGGCGGGGCTGTTGCGGGGCTACCGGGCCACCTCGCACTGGCTGACCCGTGACCTTCTGGCGAAGCTCGGTGCCACGCCGGTCGCGGCGCGGGTGGTCGAAGACCGGAACCGGATCACCGGCGCCGGTGTCACCGCGGGGCTCGATCTTGCATTTGTCATCGCGTCGCGCCTCGCCGGCGAGAACTACGCCAAGGCCGAGATGCTCAACACCGAGTACGACCCCGATCCGCCGTTCAAGGCCGGCAGTCCGGAAGAGGCCGGCGAGGTGGTGGCGGGGGCCGTTCGCCGGATGTACGCGGGCCTTCGCACCGCGATGGAGGGTCAGGTGGTCGCGGCGGCCAAACGGCTGGGCTGAGGCCGATGCCCAAATCCTCCGCCGCCCAAGCCGAAGCGGTC
>JAYVJS010000107.1:0-4294 GCA_043769075.1 Gemmatimonadota bacterium
GGCGCAATAGAGGACCACTCGATCACCCCGATCGCGGGCCTGGATCGCAAATCCGGCGGCCAGAAACGATTCGTCATCGGGATGCGCAAACGCGAGCAGCATCCGGCCCGGAGGGGTCAATGGACCCCCGCCATCAGCACACGGGCACACTCGAGCTCGTCGTCGTTCACGAGATGGCCCATGCCGGGATAGATCCGTTTCGTCACCACAGCTCCCATTCGTTCGAAGACGGCCGCGCTCTCGTCGACCCTGGTCTTCGGAACATGCCCGTCCACGTCGCTACAGCCGAGGAACATGGGAGTGCCGTCGAAACGTCCCGGAGACTCCCAGGTGGTGCCGGGCGGGCCAATGACACCACCGCTGAAGGCGATCACTCCGCCCAGCCGATCGGGATGACGAACCGCGTACTCACAGGCTAGGCAGGCGCCCTGTGAAAACCCGAGCAAGACGATTCGGCCCTTTGGGATTCCCCGGGACTCGAGGTCCCCGATCAGCTGATCGATGACCCAGAGCCCCGATGAAAGCCCCGGCTCGTTGCTTGCCTTGTCAGCCATGAAGCTGTACGGATACCAGGTCCCGCCCGACGCGGCTGGAGCGAGATACGTAAACAGCGGATCGGCCAGTACCCCGGCCAATTCGAGAATGTTCTGCGGCCCCGCGTTCCGGCCGTGCAGCATGATCATCGCCGCCCGGCTCAACCCGATGCCGGGACCGGAGGTGAGGACTGGCTGTCCCGCGTGTGGCTCCATTTGACGCCCTAGGAGTGAGAGACCGGAGGGAGCCCGGCTTCGATCAGGGCTCGGTGCGGCTCCTCCCACGGGGGTAACTTGAGCAGCCGGCCGAGTTGGGACAATTCCTCGTCGACCGCAAACCCCGGCGCCACCGTGGCGATCTCATAGAGCACCCCGCCCGGCTCCCGAAAATAGATCGATTTGAAGTACTGGCGGTCGCGAACCTCAGTCACGCCGATCCCAAGGCCCATCAATCGCGAGCGGATCGCGAGTTGCTCCTCCTCCGTACCGATCGCCATGGCCACATGGTGCACCGTGCCGAGGCCATTGACACCGGCCGGCGTGTCCGGCGAATGCAGCATATCGAGCGACGACCCCGCGCCACCCGGCCCGACGCCAACTCGAGTCCGGGCTCCCTCGTTCCCCGCCACAGCGTATCCAAGCGACCCCGTCAACAGCCCGACCGACCGGTCCACGTCCCGAAGCGACAGGGTTACAGTGTGGAGGCCCCGGATGGCGATCGACGGGTCGACGGGACCGGACTCCCACGGCTTCCGGGTGTCCGCTGCGGCTTCGATCAGCTCGATCGCCAATGAGGATGGGTCCTCGACCGCCACGAACGGGTCGCCAAACCGGACCCCCTCGCTGGTCACCGCCACCTTGCGCTCAATCAGACGGGCTCGCCAAGACGCCAGCGAACCGGCCGGAACCGCGAAGGCCGTGGCCGTGACCTGCCCCGACCCCTTCCGACCGACCGGAACGCCCATCCCCGCGTAGGGGAAGGTCGTCATGATCGTGCCCGGGGTTCCCCGCTCATCCCCATAGTAGAAGTGGAAAACGTGGTGATTGTCGAAGTTGACGGTCTTCTTGACCAGGCGAAGGCCGAGGACCCCAACGTAGAAGTCGAGATCGGCCTGGGCGCCCGAGACCGTCGCGGTCACATGGTGCAAACCGCGTATCATGGCTTACCATCCTCTGAAAACCGCCGTATCCTGAAACCGAACCCGAACCCCGAGGAATCACAATCCCCATCCCGCCCCCCCCACCTGTCCGACCGAAGCTGGCCCGCGTGCTCGGGCTGTGGGACGTCATCGGCGTCACAGCCGGCACCATCATGGGCTCGGCCATTTTCCTGGCCGCGGCGTTCGTCCCTCGGTCGGTCCCACATCCGAGCCTGGTCCTGTTGCTCTGGGCCGCCGGCGGCCTGATCTCGGTGGCCGGCGCCCTGACCTACGCCGAACTCGGGACGATGTTCCCCGAAGCGGGGGGGCTATACCAGTATCTCAAGCAGGCCTTCGGCCCGCTGCCGAGCTTTCTGTTCGGCTGGATTTCGCTCCTGGCCATCCAGTCCGGCAGCGCGGCCTACCTGGGCGTCGCGTTCGGCGAATACTTAGGCGTCTTCATCCCCTTCTTCTCCTCCAAGCAGATCCTTGCCTCGGTGGAACTCGGGCCCTGGACCTGGCAGCCGAACACCGCCCAAATGGCCGGGTTGGCCGCAATCGTCGTCTTGTCCGCCGTCAATTACTTCGGCACCAAGCAAGGGGCCCCGGACCCAGACCATCCTGACCGCCATCAAGGTGACTTCCCTGGTCGGGCTCATCACGATCGCCCTGTCGGTGCCGGCCAAGGTCTCGCCTGACTGGACCGCACCGCTGCCGGCCGGAAACCTCCTTCCCGGAATCGTGCTCGCGATGGTCATGGTGCTCGGGAGCTACGACGGCTGGTATCAAGCCACCTTCTCGGCCGGTGAAATTCGTCGCCCCGAACGGAACCTCTCGCTCGGGATGATCGACGGAACGTTAGGCATGCTCGGGCTCTACCTCCTGGTCAACTGGGTCTACCTCCGTGCCCTCCCGATCGAAGCCTTCGGGGCCTCCGACCGGATCGGGGAAGACGCCGTGACGGCGCTGCTCGGCCCCGGTGCCGGCCGGGTCCTGGCGGCCGCCGTCCTGATTTCGGTGTTCGGGTGCATCTCGTCAACCCTGCTAGGCGCCTCCCGGATCGGTCTCCCGATGGCGCAAGACGGCGTTTTCTTTCGCCAATTGGCCACGATCCATCCCCGCTATCTCACCCCGACGACGAACATCCTGGTGCTCGGCATTTGGTCCTGTGTCCTGGTGCTGTCCGGCAGCTACGAACAACTGTTCACCTACGCCACCTTCTCGGCCTTGGTGTTCCATATCGGGGCCGGCGCCGCGGTCTTCCGGCTCCGGCGAACCCAGCCCGACACCCCGCGCCCGTATCGGACCTGGGGGTACCCGTGGGTCCCCGCTGTCTTCGTACTCGGAACCCTGGGCGTCGTCTTGGTCACCTTGGTCCAGCAACCCAAGGAGTCCCTCCTGGGCGTCGGCCTGGTTATCCTCGGGGTGCCCGCGTTCCTCTGGATGCGGCGTTCCCAACGATCGGATCCATGAAAAACACCTTCGCCGGCCTCGGCCTTACCCCTGCCCTCGTCCAAGCGCTCACCACCCTCGGCTACGAGGAACCGACCCCGATTCAGCGAGAAGCGATTCCGCCTCTGCTCGCGGGCCGTGACGTTCTGGGCCAGGCCGCGACCGGTACCGGCAAGACCGCCGCATTCGCCCTCCCGCTCCTCCAGCGTCTCCCGGCCGGCGCTCCGAAGCCCGGGCACCCTTCGGTGCTGGTCTTGGTCCCTACTCGAGAACTGGCGATGCAGGTCGCCGAGGCGTTCCATCGGTATGGCCGGGCCATTCATGCGACGACGGTGCCGATCTACGGCGGCCAAGAGTTCGACCAGCAGATCCGGGTCCTCCGGCGCGGCGTTCACGTCGTGGTTGCCACGCCGGGACGGGCCCTCGACCACTTGCGACGGGGCACCCTTCATTTGAGCGGGCTCTCCGCCATCGTCTTAGACGAGGGCGACGAGATGCTCGACATGGGTTTCGCCGAAGAAATCGAGGGCATTCTCGATGCGGCCCCGAAGGAAAGACAAACCGCGCTCTTTTCCGCAACGATGCCGCCCCGCATCGCCAAGATCGCCGAACGCCACCTCAAGGACCCATTTCGGGTCCTCCTGGCCCGAGAGGCCACCGCGCCCGGCACGATGCCCAAGGTTCGGCAGACCGCCTACATCCTGGCCCGGGCCCACAAGGTCGCGGCCCTCGGCCGGGTCCTCGACCTCGAGTCGCCGACCCTCGCCCTGGTGTTTTGCCGGACCCGCACCGAGGTCGAAAGCCTGACAGAAAGTCTCGCGGGCCGAGGCTATCGGGCCGAGCAACTGCACGGCGGGATGACCCAAGCCCAGCGGGACCGGGTCATGAAGCGGACCCGGAACGGCACCGTCGATCTGTTGATTGCCACCGATGTCGCGGCCCGCGGTCTCGACATCGAGCAATTGTCCCACGTCGTGAACTTCAACGTACCCGAGTCGCCGGCCGCCTACGTCCACCGGATCGGCCGAACCGGCCGGGCCGGCCGCGAAGGAGTCGCGATCACACTGGCTGAGCCGCGAGAGCACCGGTTGCTCCGGAGCATCGAGCAGCTGACCCGGCAGAAGATCGCGATCGAGAAGATCCCCACCATCGCCGACCTGCGCGCGCGCC
>JAYVJS010000108.1:0-13118 GCA_043769075.1 Gemmatimonadota bacterium
CTTGCTCGAACAGACCGCATTCGGTGAGCCGCCCTGCTCTCGGACCGTGCCGGATCCGGTCACTTCCATCGCCAAGTCATAGCTCCGGGGCAGTTCGGGGATCGACCGCACCGTAATCCAGGTATCGGCGCCGACGACGGAATCGATCGAGAGACTCGTCCCCGACGGGACATGGTCGAACCGCTCCCCAACCCGCCAGGCGATGCCGCCATCATCGGGATCGTCGTTCGGCTCGAGCAGAAGCGCCTCCACCGGACCCCGGTGCTGGGCCACCTGGTGGATGACCACCCCGAAGTTGGGGAGCGTGCGATCGTAGCCGGCATTCTGCCTGGCTTCGACTGTCAGGTAGTTGCGGGACGCCAACGGAATCCTGACCAAGACCGGGTTCGAAGAAACGGGTGATAGGGCCGAGCGCGTCAGCGCAATCCGCCGGCCGCGGTCTTGGCCGGTGAGGGTCATGATTCGATCGGGCGCGATCCAACCGAGGATCGACTTCTGATAGCTGATGGGATGAACGAACAGGGTGCCGCTCATCACGTCGAACCGCGACCCGTAATCCGCCCCGAGCTTCTGGTACGAATGGAGGAGGCCAAGCCCATGACCGATCTCGTGGGCGTAGAGCCCTGAGTAACTTGCCAGAGTGGGAGGGCCGCCCGAGATCCAGGCCACCGCATAACGTTTGACCAGTCCATCGGCCACGAACGTTATCGGACCGCCGTAGCCACTGGCGCCGATCGGGCCGGTGAACTGAAACACGATGCCGGTGTAGTCGGGGAGATGAACGTCGGGGTCTGCCTTGGTTAGGCAATCCCGAGTGGCGCTCAGCAGATCGAAATTGGCGCCGCCACCGTAGCCGGCATGACTCTTCGGCAGCTGGTACCAGCCGGCGCCCACCGTGCCTTGCATCGAGAACCGGCCGCCACTCACCTCTCTGAAGTAGTGATCGAGGCCGCCATCTTGATTGGCAAAGAGCCTGAGGAGGGCGGCGGGGGTCGCAAACTGAGGGTCGCCGGCCGACTGACAGAGGACCTGGAGCCACTTGCGATTGCCTTCGACTTCAGGCCCAAGGGATGGGGCCGTGGCAACGCCCGGGGCAGCCCGAACCGCCCGAGCCCAAAAGAGCCGCGTCCCCGATCCGCCCTGCCCCTCGGCACCAACCAGGATGACCCGGCGATCCACCAATCGGCCGGCGTCGGACCGGGCCGCCGCATTCTCAAACTCGACCCGAGACATCTCCCCGCGGTCCGAAACGGCGATCCAGATCTCGATCGCCGGTTGTCTCGGATCCGCCGGATCGCCCGAGATCAAATGCAAGGTGGCTGTCTGCGATGTATCGGCCGGCGATATGTTGGGGGCAGGGGCCGCGAGCAAAACGACCCCGAGGAGCGATACCAGGTCGGATCGCACCCGGAAGAGCCGAGCCAGCATGTTCTTCCAACCTCAAACCTGGGGTGAGTGAGCCCTGAAACCCTGTTACCCTGCTTGAGGGCTCACCGTCACTTCTTGTCTTCGAGGCCCGCTGGGGCAAGTCCGGACAGCTTGACGGCAAGCCACGCCGGCTTCGCGTCAACGATTTCCTTCCGCTCTTTTCGGACCACCGCTTCACGAACCAAGTGAGCACCAACGAACCGGATTGGCTCGGGTGGGAACTTCCCCGCCGAACGGCCGATCAGCGGATGTTCGCCCCACTCGTCACGCCGATCGAGGACCATGGCCGCGAGGATCCGCCCGCCGATGACGCTCGGGCCGACTCCGTTGCCGCTCCAGCCGACGCCGTAGACGATGTGCCGATGCCCGCCTAAATGTCCTAAGAGCGGAAGGCTGTTCGGAGTCCGGTCGATTGGGCCCGACCAGTCGTGGGTGATCGGGACTTGGCCTAGTTGCGGGTAGTAGCGGCGGAAGTCAGCGGTCACCTCGGCGGCACGCCGGGCGCTCCGGTCGAAGGCCGGCCCGATCGAGCCGCCATAAGCAATGGTCCAACCGCCTTTGCCGAAGACGACCCGGCCGTCGCGGGAAATCCGGTAGTAGTCGACCATAGTCTGCGAATCGGTGATGCTCAGATCGGGGTCCCAACCGATCCGGGCCAACTCGGCGGGGACCGGGGCCGTGGCCAAGATGTCGCTCGAAATCACCACGATCGAACGGGCCAGCTCCCGGATGCCGGCCGCCCAGGCATTGGTTGCGATGACCAAACGGGCTGCGGTCAACGAACCTTGGTCGGTGTCGATCACGACGGGTTGATCCCGGGTGAACCGGCGGACCCTCGTGTGTTCGTAGATCCGGACACCGAGCGTGAGGGCAGCCCGTCGAAGCCCGCGCGCCAGCGCGGCCGGCTGAACAACGGCGGCGCTCGCCTCAAAAATCCCGGCGCGGTGGACGACCGATCCGGATCGGCGGGCAACCTCCTCCGGCGGCCGAACCTGGAACGGCTCGACCCCGCGACTGGCACACAGTTCGAGAAGCCCATTCCACGCACCCATCTGGGCCCGGCTCGTGGCGGTCCACAGCCAGCCGCCCCGCCGGAAATCGGCATCGATCCCGTGGGTGACACAGAAATCCCTGATTTCGGTGATGGCCAGTTCCGACGACTGCGCCACTCGCACCGCCTCGGCCGGCCCGATGACGGCCGACAGCGACGATAGCTTGGGCCACCACGAGAGAATGAATCCACCGTTCCGGCCCGAGGCCCCTCCGCCGCAAATGTCCTGCTCCACGACGACCACCTCGCAGGCCGGCTCGGCTTCTTTGAGCCGGATCGCGGTCCAGAGCCCGACAAAGCCACCTCCGATGATGGCAACGTCGGCCGTTTGGCGGCCGGTCAGCGGCAGGGCGTCAGGTACGTCACCGGCGACTTGCTCAAGCCAGAGCGACCGGTGCTTGACGGATGGCTGCACCTAGAGTGCCGCTGGGTTCAGCTTGAGTTGGTTCGCCATGACCAGGAGTAAGGCTACCACCGCCAGGCCGTAGGTCATTTGGTTGAACGACGCGCCGGTGATGTCGCCGGCATGATTGGCCATCAGGTGGGCTAAGATGGCAATCAAGACACTGCCGTTCGACTTGAGAAACAGCCAGGTGGTCACGACCGAGAGCGAGACGGCTCCGAGGAGGAACACCGGGAGGGAAAGCTGGCTCTGGCTGAGCGTCGATACATAGAACGCCGGTAAATGCCAGAGTCCCCACACCACCCCGAGAATCAGACTGGCCGAGACCGGGCGCCAATGGCGGAACATCCGCGGCAAGGCGAATCCTCGCCAGCCGAGTTCTTCGCCTAACGGTCCGGGGTCCCAGATCAGGCCGCCTGCCACCGCTACCACACCGGCGCCGGAGAGATTCCAAACGGGTTTCGGGCCGCCCGCCAACGTTCCAATCCACCCGGCCACTGCGGTGAGTCCCAGGAAACCGCCGATGACTACCAGGTACCAGACCGGGTGACAGCGACGTGGGTCCAACCGGGACATCAGCGATCCGAGACCGGCTCGGCCGTCGAACAGGGCCGTCAGCAAGATCGCCAGAAAACTCGGGGCGTAGACGGCAACAAAAAAGACCGGATTGCGCGCGTCGAGCGGGCCGAAGGTCGCATTGAACCAGTCCGACGCGAAGATCGCCGCGGCGGCCGCCGACCAGGTGATCGCAAAGGCCAGGACAAAAAACGTCACGAGGGGGCGTGATCGCATGGTTGGGCTCGTCGAGTGAATGCGTTGCAGGCCAGCGCCTTGCACGATAGGTTCTCAGCAGCAATCTACGCCGGATTCGAGATCCCAGCCATGCAGCTCTCGCGTTGCCATAACATCGCCGACCTCCGCCGGATGGCGCAACAACGCCTCCCCGCCCCGATGTTTCACTACATCGACGGCGGCTCCGACGATGAATGGACGCTCCGACGGAATACCACGGCGTTCGAAGACTACGAGTTGATCCCGAACTATCTCCGGGATATTAGCACCATCGATCTCGGCACGACGCTTCTCGGCCAAAAGCTGGCCTGGCCGGTGTTTCTGGCGCCGACGGGGATGTCGCGCCTCTTTCACCACGAAGCCGAGCCCGCCGTGGCGCGGGCCGCGCAGAAATTCGGGACGTTGTATACCCTCTCCACGATGGGGACGACCCGGATCGAAGAGATCGCGGCTCTAGGCGCCGGCCCCTGGATGTTCCAGATCTACATCCTCAAGGACCGGGCCTTGACCACTGAGTTCGTGGAGCGGTGCAAGGCCGCGAAGTACCATGCCCTGTGTCTCACCGTTGACACCGCCTTGGCCGGCAACCGGGAACGCGACCGGGTCACCGGAATGACGCTCCCACCGCGATTCAGCCTCAAGAGCTTCGCGAGTTTTGCCGCGCACCCGCGGTGGGCCTGGAACCTCCTCAAAAATCCCAATTTCCAGATCGCCAATGTGGCCCATCGGGTCGGCGACCTCGGCACCGTGTCCCTGATCGACTATGTGAACGCCCAATTCGACCGGACCGTCACCTGGGACGACGTGGCCTGGCTGGTCAAGCAATGGGGCGGCCCCTTTGTCCTCAAAGGAATTCAATCCCCAGCCGATGCCCGCCGGGCGGTGGAGGTTGGTGCCTCGGCCATCATGATTTCGAACCACGGGGGCCGCCAACTCGACGCCGCGCCGGCCGCGATCGACTGCGTCGGACCGATCCGCGACGCGATCGGCGACCGGCTCGAACTGATCGTCGATGGCGGGGTCCGGCGCGGCACCCATGTGCTGAAGGCCCTCGCGCTCGGCGCCAACGCCGTGTCGATCGGCCGGCCCTACCTCTATGGACTCGCGTCGGGTGGTCAAGTGGGGGTCGAACGAGCGCTCGGCTTGCTCAAGAGCGAGGTCGAACGAAGTATGGCGTTGCTGGGATGCCGGTCGGTCGCGGAAATCGGCCCGGGACACGTTCGGCGGGTCGGAACCCCCCGGACCGGATGATTCGGTTCTTAGCCGGCGGGGCGGCCGCCGTGGCGCTTCGGAACAGCATCATCTTGTTCGCCGGCCTCGTGCTGTCGTTGGTCCTGGTGCCAATTCCTAACGTCGCCCTGTTCTTCCGCTCCGTGATACTGAGCTTGGTCGGCCCGGGCGGATCGTTCGGCATCGGCCTCGGTTTCGCGGCGCTCGGAATGACGTTGGCGATCCAAGCCGGTCCGTCGCTTCGACTCGGCATGGGAGGCTGGCTCCGAAGCCTGCCGGTATCGAGCCAGGACCACCGACGCGCGTTGGCCGGCGCGTTGGTTCTGGTTCAATTGCCCCTCTTCGTCGTCCTGGCCATCAGTGTCGCCGCAACGATGGCCGGCTTTGGAAAGCCGATTGCTCCGGTCCGAGTGGCCGGCCTGGTCTCGGCGCTGCTGCTGGCCGGGGCGGTCGGCGTCCCCACAACCCGAAATCGATTAGGCCGGCCGATCGCGATCATCGGGTCGTTCATCGCTTTGTTCGGTTGGGCCGGGATCGCCGCCAGCCTCGGACTCGGGGTGATCTGGGATCGGGTCGCGGGACCGGTGGCGGTTCCACGGCACCAGGCCTCCGGTTGGGACCAGCCGCCTCGCGGGCTCGAGGCGGCGATCGCCTGGCGCGCCCTTGGGGTCCGGATGCTGACAGTCATGACGCTACCGCTGGTGAGTTGCGCCGCCGCCTTGGTCTATCGCGTCAACAACGACCTAACGGTAATCGCGGCGGGCCCGGTTACCCGAGGGTTGGTCTTGATGGCGATGGTCTTGACCCTCGCGGGCATGGCCGACCTGCTGGTGACGTTGCGGCCGTTGTGGCCTTGGGCCCGCTCGCTCCCGATTGGTTCACGGATGAGAGTGCTCAACGACGCCTCGACGATCGCTTTGCCGATGGTACCGACGCTCGCGATTGCGTTGGGCCTGGATTGGCGAGCCGGACTCCTGGCGTTTGCGACCGGACCAGCTCTGGCCCTTCTCGCCGTGGGCGCGATGCGAAGGGCACCGAGCCGTCTTTCCCGCGCCAGCGGTGAGTATCTGCTGACGGGGTCAACCCTGGCGCTCGCGGTGACCTGGTGGCCGCCCTTGGCCGGGGTCGCCCTCGCGGTCGTTCCGTTGCTCTGGTGGCACGCCGCGCGGGCGGACCAGCGACTCGTCGTGACCCAATGGCAATCGCTCCATCATCACGCCGGCGGCGACTCGTTGGCCGGAGACGCCCGATGACCCGAGGCTTTGAGCTCACCGGAGTCCGATTCGGTTACCAGCGGGGCCAGCCGGTGCTTTCGTGCTCCGCCCTTCGGATTGAACCGGGCCTCACGCTGCTCCTCGGCCCGAACGGGGCCGGCAAAAGCACTCTCCTCAAACTCTTAGCCGGCGTGGAACGGCCCCACGAAGGCACCATTGTGCTGGACGGGGTCGATCTCTGGCGCGACGAGGTCCAGAGCCGGATGGGGCTGGCCTATGTCCCCGAACAACCCGACCTCACGCCCTACGCCTCGGTCCGCGAGATCATCCGGCTGGTCGCGAAGCTCCGCCGGGTCCCGCTCGCCGACGGCGCGCGCGCCCTCGAGAAGGTCGGTCTCACGTCAGTGGCGAGCCGCTCGGTCCGGGAACTGTCGATGGGCCAGCGCCGACGAGCGGTACTGGCGGCCGCCTTTGTCGGCCGGCCCGAAACGCTATTGTTCGACGAACCGCTGGAGACCCTCGACCGTTCGACCCGCGAGCTTCTACTCGGCTGGTTGAATGGGAGGATCGACGAGGGGGCTGCGGTCGTGGTGTCGACCCATGAAATCGAGCCGTTCCTGGCCCGCGCGACTGGAGTCGTCAGCGTCGTCGATGGCGTGGCACGCTGGACCGCACTGCCCGATGATCCGACGGCCCGCCGTGCCGTTGCCGAGGCAGCCAGCCGGCCAACACCGACCTAACGCCGCCGGCCCCGCTCGGCCGGCCCAAACGAAAAACCTAATCGAGCCACGAGTTCGATCCCCCGCCGTGGCGCCAACCCGCTGACCGCCGTGGTTCGGGTAACCAAGGCGCCGTTCAGAAACTCTTCCCGGACCTCCTGATAGGGGACCCTGTACCGGGCGGCCTCCAACTCGAGAAAGACCGGCGTTGAGCGACTCGGAAATTGGACCGCGACGCCGGCCGTTGGGAGCCACTGATGAGTAGCATTCCGTCGCCGAGTTCCGATCTGGACCCGGAGCCGAGCCCCCGTTCCGAGGCCGAGTTGGCTGGATAATCGGGCGGCAAAGAACCCGGTCGGGATGGCTAGGGGAACCGCTTCCGTCAACTCGCTGGTGGTTCGGACAAATAGACCGACCGCGGGCGGCGGGTTTGGCGGGTCCTCGGCCACCGTGGAGCTCGAGGCATGGTACACATGGCCGGTTTCGACATTGGCAAAGAGCCAGCGCTGGATCGGGAGCCGGAGCCCCACAAAAAATCCGACCCCGGTTTCCTGCCTACCCGCGAATCCGCTTCGCGAGCCGATGGCGCCTAACTGAAATTCCGGGTCGCCGCGGCGGGCGGTACGGGATCGGCCGCTGCCAAGCCCGTTTTGGGCGGCGATCGACTGGTCGAAGAGAGGGATGGCAAGCAGAAACAGAATCAATGGACGCGTAAGGTTGGCTCCGTGAGGACGAGGGAAGGTAGCCGGGCGGGCTTCCCCCGGCTGATCCGTCCTCATCCAATAGGAGCCAGTACCACACAATCACCGCCGCGCCCCTTGGCCTGCGCCAAGGCTGCTTCCGCCGCGAGGACGAGGTCTCGGGAACTGGTCCCGTCACGCGGGACCATCAGGGCCACCCCTGCCCTCATGGTCACCGACGGCAGCGATTCAGGACCGGGGTTCGGAATCACCAACTCGGCCACGTCGGCCCGAATGGCCTCGCAGAAGGCCACGGCTTCGGGGGCGCTGAACCGGCCTTGCAACACTTGAGCGAATCGCTGCCCGGAGATTCTGGCAGCCATGTCTCCGGCCCGGCGAGCATGGTCGGCCAACACGCCGGCTACTCCAACCAAGAATTTGTCTCCGATGCCGTAACCGAACCGGGCGTTGACCTTCTCAAGCTGGTCCACGTCAAAGAGAGCCAGCGTGACGGGAACGCCAAGCCGGCGGGCTCGACTCCACTCCTGCGGCAGGGTTTGCTCAAACGCCCGTAAGGTGGCCAACCCGGTCAATCCGTCCCGTTGGTCCTGGCGACGCTTCAACTCGGTGACATCGTGCGCGACCGCGTAGAGTAGCCCGGTATTCGGTTCGGGAAACGAGGTCCAGTGGAGATCTCGGTAGCTCCCATCCTTGCACCGATACCGATTCTCGAATGACAAACTCGGGGTGCCGGCGGACAATTTTCCGACCTCGGCCACCGTGTCGTACCGGTCGTCGGGATGGATGAACTCGGTGAAGGGGTGTTGGAGCAACTCGGCCGCGGAATAGCCGAGAGTCTTGGTGAAGGCGGGGTTTACTTTCTTGAGAAACCCGTCCGTTCCCGCGATACAGAGTATGTCGAGGGCGTAGTTGAAGAACCGATCGAGGTCGTAGACCTCAAACTCACCGGTGGCCGCGGCCGCGACGGCCACGCCGCAGTGATGGCAGAAGACCGCGCCCGGGACGAGCGACGCAGAGCACCGAAGACAATTGGAGTCGGACATCGGCAAAGGGCTCCAGGGCGAGAGCCGGATCTGCTCCCATACTACGGCATTGGGTCGATCTAGGGTAGGCCCCCTGATCCGGTCGCAGGACGGGGTGAGGTCATCGGAACACCGAGAACCATTTCCGAAACAGGACTTTCACGAGCGGGGTCAGTTTCCGGCGCCGCCACTGATCGGCGGCTTTTCGGAACACCTCGCTCTGGGTTGGATAGGGGTGAATGGTCCGGCCGATCGCGCCGAGACCCAATCCGTTGGTCATCGCGACGGCGATCTCGCCGATCATCTCGCCGGCGTGGTCGGCCACCAGGGTCGCACCCAGAATCCGATCGGTGCCCTGGGCCAGAATCACTTTGAGCAGGCCGGTCTCTTGTCCATCCAGCACGGCTCGGTCGACGTGCTCGAACCCGACTTCGACGACATCGACCGGGCGACCGGCCGCCTTGGCTTGGTCCACCGTCAACCCAACCTGAGCCACTTCCGGGCTCGTGTAAGTACACCAGGGGATAACCAATGCACTGGCTTTGCCCCGTCCGAAGAACAGCGCGTTCTGAACCACCAGCCGGGCGTGGAAGTCGGCCACGTGAGTAAACTGGAACGGGGTGCACACGTCGCCCACCGCGAAGATGGCGGGGTTGCTGGTCCGGAGCCGGTCGTCGACCGACACGCCCCGGGCGTCGAACCGAACCCCAGCTTGGTCGAGCCCCAGGCCATCAACGTTAGGGGCCCGCCCGGCGGCCACCAGGATCCGATCGGCTTCGAACGACCCGACCCCCGTCACGACCACGACCGAGTGATTGCCCTTCCGATCGACCCGCTCGATCCTGGCCTTGGTGACGATCACAATCCCCTCGGCCTCAAGCCGCCGCTGGACCAGAAGGGCGGCGGCCCCGTCGTCCTTGGGCAGAATCCGGTCATCCCGAGTGAGCAGCGTTACCGCGGCGCCAAACCGCCGGAAGGTCTGGGCCAGCTCGCAGCCGACCGGGCCGGCGCCGATGACCACCAAATGCTTGGGGCATTCGGTGAGCGTGAAGACCGTCTCGTTGGTCAAATACCCCGACTCGGCCAGACCGGAAATGGCCGGCACCGCGGCTCGGGCGCCGGTGGCAACTACACCCCGCCGGAATTCGAGCCGAGCCCCGCCGACCGCCACGGCATTCGGCGCGACGAACCGGCCTTCGCCCAAGAACACATCCACCCCAAGGTCGCGAAATCGGGCCGCGCCGTCGACCGGCGAGAGACCGGCTCGAAGGCTCCGCATCCGGGCCATCGCGCGGCCGAAGTCCCCTGAGCCGGCCACGGCTGGACCGCCAAACCGTTCGCCGGCCGAGGCCGCTCCATGCCAGGCGCGAGCCGCGCTGATCAGGGCCTTGGAGGGCACGCAACCGACGTTGAGGCAGTCGCCGCCCATCAGATGACGCTCCACTAACGCGACCCGGGCGCCAAGACCGGCGGCCGCCGCGGCCGTCACCAACCCGCCGGTTCCCGCCCCGACCACTACCAAATGGTAGCGGCCGCGCGGCGTCGGGTTGACCCAACCAGGCGGACAAACCTGCCCGAGTAACGCCTCGTCCGCCGGATCGCCGGGAATCAGCGAATTCATCCAACCGCCTCGGCCAACGCTCGCTTGGCCAGACGGGTCACCACCACGGTGACCGCCACCGTGGCCGCGAGCCCAAGGCCCAAGATGGCGTAGTGGGCCGGTCCTCGCACCGGGGCGACGCCGCCGGCCAACGCCGCCACATCACCAGCAATCTTCCCGTAATAAACATAGAGAACGGTCCCAGGCAGCATACCGATGGAGGCCAGGAGATAGTCACCAAACCGCACGGTGGTGAGACCCAACCCATAGTTGAGCAGGTTGAACGGAAACACCGGCGAGAGCCGGAGGAGAAAAACGATCCGCCGTCCCGCACCGCCGATGGCTCGATCGATAGCGGCAAAGCGCTCGTTACCCGCCAGCGCTCGCTCAACCGGCCGGCGGGCGACATAGCGAGCCACCAGAAACGCGGCCGAAGCGCCTAACGTAGCACCGAGAAAGACCAGAAGCACGCCCCACCCCAAGCCGAAGATCGCCCCGCCGGCCAGGGTCAACAGGGAGCCCGGTACGAAAGCAACGGCAGCCAAGGCGTACCCGAGGACGAACACAACCGGGCCGAGCGCGCCCAGCCCGCGGATCCGTTCGGCAAACGCCGGAATGGCCGCCCCGAGCTGACGGCCGCCCAACAGGGCCCCGACCACGACCGCCGCGGCGATTCCGATCGCCATAGCCGTCCGGAACGACGGCCTAGTCACTCAGCGATCCGCCGCAACTTGATCCCGACCCCGCGGTACATCCAAAACAGTGCGGTCCGACCGCAATGTCACGCCCGCCGAGGCTCGACCGCTCGAAGTCGAAGATTGTCCGGGGCGACCGGGGGTCAACCGGCAGGTCGAGCTGCTGATTGAAGTCGCAATCATAGAGAACTCCGTCCCACCCGACCGACACCATGGCGCGACACATCACCCCCGCGGCCGCCACGGGATTGTACGCCTGCACCAGCCGGGCAAGGTAGGCCTCAGTCTGCTGCTTGTGGTCGAGGTGGTCGAGAAACCGGCTGATCGGCATGTTCGTGATCGTGAACAGCTGGTTGAAGACTATCCCGTAGCGCCGGCCCAGTCGTTCTTTCCATTCCCGCTCGGCGGCGGTCTGGGCGGGTGGTAAGAAAGCCCCGACCGGATTGGTAACCAGATTGAGGATCAGTCCGGTCCCGGGCTGCCCGTAGCCGAGGGCGTTGAATTCCTGAAGCGCCGCGATCGAGTCGTCGAAGACTCCTTCGCCCCGTTGCGCATCGGTTTGCCTTGACTGGAAGTATGGGAGCGACGCCACCACCTCCACCCGGTGCTTTGCCAGGAAGCCAGGGAGGTATCGGTAGTTGGGCAACCGGGTGACGGTGAGATTGCACCGATCGATCACGTGGCGGCCGAGCCCGGCGGCGGTTTCAACGATCCGTTGAAAAGCCGGATGGATTTCCGGCGCCCCGCCGGTGACGTCGAGCGTCGGGATCGGATGCGAAGCCAGGACGCTGAGACAGGCATCGACGACGGCATCGGACATCATTTCGGTCCGGTCAGGCCCGGCGTCGACGTGACAGTGGTGACAGGTCTGATTGCATTTCTTGCCGACGTTTATTTGCAACACGTCGAGCCCAGTCGGTCGGAGCGGCCAGAGGTCACTCGACGCCAGCGCCTGCTCAAAGGTCCGGCTGATCGGCACCGACCCGAGCCGGCGCCGTTGGGCGGCCCCGCCCGCCAATGGGTGGCGCTGTTTCTGGAGGGTCGGCATCACGGCCATGGGCTACATGCCCAATCGATCGAGATGATTGCGCATTTGGACCCCATGCACCAACGACGCCCCGCCCCGAATCGCGGCGGCCACATGAATGGCTTCCGTCATCTGTTCCTCGTTCGAACCGTGTTCCAACGACGCCGTGGTGTAGGCATCGATGCAGTAGGGGCATTGCACCGCATGCGAGACCGCCAAAGCAATCAAAGCCTTTTCCCGGGCCGACAAAGCCCCTTCGGCGAAGACCGCCCCATACCAAGCGTTGAACGCTTTCCAGAGTTCGGGAGATCCCTTGCCGACCTCACCGAAGCGAGCCAAGTCAGCGGCGTGGTAGTAGTTGTCGGGAGCGGTCATGGTGTCTCTTTTGGAGGTTGAACGTGCAGTTATGTAACGACGTAGGACGGCAGTCGGATCTCAGGCTTCGAAGTCGGCCAGCAAAGGACCAGGACCGGGCCGACCCAACAATCCTAGTGCCTGTTCGACGACCTGGAGCTGGCGACTCGGGCCCTGGCCCCCCAACGGCAGCCCGAATGAGTACGGCACGGCCAACGATCGCGGAATTCGGACCCGGGCCGCGACGTCGCGTAGTAGCGCCACACAGACGGTCGCGATCCCGGCGGCCTCCAGCACTCCGGCAAGCAGTCCGACCGACTGCGTACACATTGGTCACACCGGCACGAAGAGGGCGGCGTCGACCCGATCGCGGGTCAGGGCCGCCGCCACGGCCGGGGCCGAATCGCGCACCAGGCGGCCAGGGGCGGTAATCGAGCCGTTGAAACTGAGATGCCGCTCCGCGAGGGACCCGAGCTTCCCTTGATCAACCAATTCCCGAAGCCGGTCGAGCGGAAACGCCTCGTTCCGGTCGGCTTCGATGGCGGCGCGATCGAAGCTCTCGCTTCGCTGCCCGATCCGAAGCTCGCTGATCGCTTGGTCGCCGTCGATCCACCGAACGGATGAGTCGCCGCCGAGCTCGGTAACGAATCTCGCGTCGCGATCGGGATGATAGAGTCCTGCGCTCGTAACCAGCGCCAGCCGCACCGCCGACAGGGGCCGATCGAGCAAGGTCCACGGATCGGGCCGGATGACCCGCCACGGGTAGACCGTCAGGCCGAGGCGATATTTGAGTGGAAGCTCGGCCAGTGTCGCCATATTACCTGGTAATGAGAATGGACCAACAACTCGCGATCGTCGTCCCGGTCGGACCGAAAGACCAAG
>JAYVJS010000109.1:0-6738 GCA_043769075.1 Gemmatimonadota bacterium
CGAGCGCCACCCGTTTTCCGGCCCGAAGCGCCGCAAGGGTGGCCTCGAGGCCGGCGAACCCGACGACGGCGTTGACCACAATGTCGACGTCAGACCGGGTCGCCGCCTCGATGAGGGCTTCGGGGGCCTCCGCGGCCAGCGCAGCAAACGCCGGCCGCCACTCGGCCACCTGGGGGTCAAACCCGGTTCGATTTGACCCTGCGGTGAGGGCCACCACCCGGAACCGATGGGGATGGCGACGGAGGACCGAAAGGGTCGCACACCCGATCGACCCCGTCGAGCCAAGAATGGCGACGCCTTGCACTAGAGGAGGCCGAACAGCCGATACAGCATGGCGGCGAGCGGCACCACGAAGTAGAGCGCATCGAATCGATCGAGAACGCCACCATGACCCGGGATCAGGTGACTGGAATCCTTGACCCCGGCCTCGCGTTTGAAGAGGGACTCAGTCAGGTCACCCAGTTGGGCCGCGACCGACAGCACCAGCCCAAAGAGGGCCGCCTCCCAGTCGGAAACCGTGAAGCCCGAGGGCATCATCGCGACCCGATTGAAAATGATGGCGGTAACGACCCCGCCGACCAGCCCAGCCGCCGATCCGCTCCGAGTCTTTCCAGGGCTGACAATGGGAGCGAGCTTGGGCCCTCCAATCATCTTGCCGGCATACATCGCGGCGCTATCACAAATCCAGGTCACCACGAGCGGGAAGAAGACGGCCCAGGTGGCCGGCCAACTCTGGCTCGGACCAGTGGCGTACCGGATCCCGAGCAGGAAACTCGGCAAGACCGCACAGTACAACGGCGCCATGATCGTCACACTGGCGGTACCTAACGGCCGCTCCGTCGGTCCTCGGCGAATCAGCGTGACAGTCATGATCCAAATCACGGTTCCCGCCAAGGCAAACCAGGTCGAGGGCAGGACGGCGGCCCAATCGAGGCCGGCCCACATCGCCATGGCGCCGCCGTAGCTGACCCAGACGCCAAGGGGAATGGCCGCGCTGAAGATCAGGGCGTGGCGCCACAGGGGTTCGATTTGTTGACGCCTCGCGATCGAGACCAGCTCGTGAGCACCGAGCGCCGCGATAACCGACACCAGAATGGCGAGCGGCAGGCCGCCCCAATAGACGATCCCAATCGCGATCGGGATCGCCACCACGGCAAAGAGGACTCGCTGGACGTTATTCGACATCGGACCCGCCCGTCGGTCTATGGAGTGGTGACCCGCCCAAAGCGGCGGTCGCGGCGCTGATAATCAAGAAGGGCTTGGAAGAAATCCCCGCGCCCGAAATCCGGCCATAGGGTTGGTGTCACGTACAACTCGGCGTAGGCGAGCTGCCAGAGGAGAAAATTCGAAATCCGGAGTTCGCCTGAGGTCCGAATCAACAGATCGGGGTCGCCGCACTCGGCGGTGTAGAGCCGCTCGGCGATCCGTTCTTCGGTGACTTCGTCAGGCCGAAGCCGGCCGGCCGCGACCTCCTCCGCAATCAGCCGAGCAGCCCGGGTCAACTCCGCCCGGGAGCTATACGAGATACAGATGTTCAAGGCGAGGGTGGCTCCCGCAACGGTGGCACCTTCGACGTAGGCCACGGCCTGCCGCGCCGATTCCGACAGCCGGGTCAAATCGCCCAGCATCCGGACCCGGACACCCTGGTCTCTGAGCTCGGTCGACTGAGTCGAGACGTACTCCTGGAGCAGAGTCATCAGAGCATCGATCTCTTCGGGGGGCCGCTGCCAGTTCTCTTGGCTAAAGGCGAAGATGGTAAGGGTTTCGACGCCGGCTTCAATCGCGGATTCGACGATCCGGCGGACCGAGGCCATCCCAGCCTGGTGGCCGGTCGTCCTCGGTAACTCCCGTCGCTTGGCCCATCGCCCGTTCCCGTCCATGATGACGGCCACATGGGCAGGCACGGCACCTCGCAAACGGATCCGGGCGAGAAGGTCGTCGTCGGAGGCGGTCAAACCTCCATGATCTCCGCTTCTTTGGCGTGGATCATTTGATCGATCAGCTTGACATGCTCATCGGTGATTTTCTGGACGTCCTTCTCGCCCCGGGTCTTCTCATCCTCGGAGACCCGGTCGACCTTCTTGATCTTCTGGAGGGCTTCGGTCCGGGCATGGCGAATGGCCACCTTCGCTTCTTCGGCCAGCCGGTGGAGAACTTTGACGAGCTCCTTGCGGCGCTCTTCCGACAACGCCGGGATCGGGATCCGGATCAAGTTGCCTTGGGTCGACGGGTTCAACCCGAGCTGCGACTCCCGGATGGCCTTCTCGATGGCTATGGTCAGCGACTTGTCGAACGGCTGAACCGTGAGCATCCGAGGTTCCGGTGCCGACACCAACCCGACCTGGTTCATCGGCACGTGGTTGCCGTAGGCCTCGACCCGGACGACGTCGAGGAGGTGAGTGCTCGCCTTGCCGCTTCGAATGCCGGTGAATTCCTTCTTGGCATTCTCGATGGCCTTCAGCATGCCTTCCTTGGCGTGCTTCACGAAATCCGGGATGGTACTCATCGTACGATTGTCCCCACCCGTTCGCCCGAGAGAACCCGCGCGATGGCACCGGGTTTGTTGATGTTGAACACCACGATCGGCAACTTGTTGTCTTTGCAGAGGCCGAATGCATTCGCATCCATGACCGCGTAGCCGTTTACGATCGCCTCTTGAAACGTCAGCTCGGGAATAAAGGTGGCGTTGGGATCCTTTTTGGGATCGCCGGTGTAGATCCCGTCCACACCCGTGGCCTTGAGAATAACCTCGGCCTCGATTTCAAGCGCCCGGAGCACGGCCGCGGTGTCGGTCGAGAAGAACGGATTCCCGGTCCCGCCGGCAAATATCACCAGCCGTCCCTTTTCGAGGTGCCGGACCGCCCGCCGCCGAATATACGGCTCGGCCAGCGATTCCATCCGGATCGCGGTCATGACCCGGGTCTGGACCCCCATCTTCTCCAAGATATCCTGGAGGGCGAGGGCGTTGATGACGGTCGCCAACATGCCCATGTAGTCGGCGTTGACTCGATCGAGGCCCTCCTTGCTGGCATGGGCTCCCCGCACGATGTTGCCGCCGCCGACCACGAGACCCACGTGGATGCCCTGGGCATGGACCCCTTTGATCTGGCCGGCTAATCCCTCGACGACGCCGTAGTCGAGCCCCTGGCCGCGCTCGCCGGCCAGGGCCTCGCCCGAAATCTTGAGCAGCGCCCGGCGGTAGGCGAGCCCCATCAGGCCTCTCCCACCTTGAACCGAACGAACCGCCTCACGGTCACCGCCCCGCCCAGTTGCTTGGCGGCCGCCTGGATCAGATCGGCCACGGTCTGCTTTTCGTCTTTGACGAACGGCTGCCCGGTCAGCGACCGCTCGGCGACAAACTTCCGAATCTTTCCGTCGACAATCTTGGACCGGATCGCTTCCGGCTTGCCCTCGGCCGCCACTTGCTCCTCGGCAATCCGTCGCTCCCGCGCTAAGACGTCGGCCGGGATATCGGCCTCGGAGATGCCCATCGGATCGGCCGAAGCGATGTGAAGAGCGATGTCCTTCGCCAACGCGGTCAGCCCGTCACCCACCGGCCCCTCGAGGTCCACCAGAACGCCGACTTGGCCGTTGTGGTGCAGATACGAGGCGACGACGCCCTTGGATTTGGAATACCTGGCAAACCGGGCCAGAGTCATGGCCTCACCCGTGGTGCCGGACACCGTCTTGATCGCCTCGACCAGCGTCGTCCCCCGGAACGGCTGGGCATCAATCGACCCGGCGTTCAGGCCTTCTGGAGCCTGCTCGGCCACGTGGTGGGCCAAATCCCGGGCCAAGCCCTGAAACCCATCGGTCTTCGCGACGAAATCGGTTTCGCAATTCAGCTCGATCATCCCGCCCGACGTACCGTCGGCCGGGATCTCGATGACGACCAGGCCTTGGGTGGCGGCGCGGCCGGCCCGCTTGTCCGCTTTGGCAATGCCCTTCTTGCGGAGGAGCTCGGCGGCCTTCTCCATGTCACCCTGAGTTTCCTCGAGGACGACTTTGCAGTCGCCGATGCCCGCGCCCGTTCGGGCCCGAAGTTCACTGATGTCCTTGGGACTTGTCTTGTAGCTCATACCGACCGGCATTCGTTAGGTGTTTGACTGTGGTGATCCGGCGTCGTGCCGGCCTACCCCTTCTTACGATGCCGCCGCGAACAACCCAAGGGTCATTGCGCGGCGGCGTCCATCATCCCAATCCGAGGGACCGACTAGGTCGCTTTGCCCTCAGGCGCCGGATCGGCATCGGTCTTGAGCCGAGCGGCAATCGCCTCGGGCTTCGGCCGCCGCTTCCGGGCCTGAGCCGCCGCACCGGCGGCCGGGGCAGCCGGCGCGGCTGGAGCACCGGCTGACCGCCGCCGGCGCCGGTCATCGGCATCGCCCTCGGAGCCTTCGCCAGTGCTGTAGGTCTGGCCGTCGCCGGCTTCGGCCCCATCTCGGGCCGGAGCGGCCATCCGCGCTTCCCTGAGCACGTCGGCGAGCGCTTGGGTAATCAGGCCAACCGACCGAATGGCGTCATCGTTACCCGGAATCGGCACGGTGATGACGTCCGGATCGGCGTTGGTATCGACAATGGCCACGACCGGAATGCCAAGCTTGTTGGCCTCCAGAATCGCGATCCGCTCCTTCTTGGCGTCGACGACAAACAACGCCCCCGGCAGCCGGCTCATGTTCTTCACGCCTTCGAGATAGCGGGACAACTTGACCCGCTCGCGCTCGAAGAGGAGCTTTTCCTTCTTGGTGTAGTTGTCGAAATCACCGTCCGACGCGCCCTGCTCGAGCTCGCGGAGGCGACGAATCTGCTTCTTGATGGTCTGGAAGTTGGTCAGCGTGCCGCCGAGCCACCGCTCCGTGACGTACAAGGCCCCACAGGCCGCCGCATCGGTCTGGACCAGTGCCTTGAGCTGCTTTTTGGTGCAGACAAAGAGGACGCTGTCGCCTTTCATCACCACACCGCGCAACAGTTCCTGGGCCTTGGCGATCTGGGCCTGGGTCTTCTGAAGGTCGATGAGGTAGATGCCGGAGCGTTCCGCGAAGATGAACCGCCGCATCTTGGGATTCCAGCGCCGAGTCTGGTGACCAAAGTGTACGCCGGCTTCGAGCAATTCCTGCACTTGTGGCAACGCCATGCGAGGTACCGAATTCCTTCCAAGGTTGGGTTTGATCCGCCATCGCCATCGTTTCGGCCGCGAACCCCAGGGGGGCACCCCGCGACCGATCAGGCGATGTGTGGTTTGCTCGGCCCAATACCGGAGGGCCGAGTTTTTCTACCGCTTACTGAACTGGAACCGCTTCCGGGCGCCGGGGCGGCCGGGTTTCTTGCGTTCGACCGCTCGGGCGTCGCGGGTCAACAGCCCGCCGGCCCGAAGCTTCGGACGGTGCATGCCATCGACCATCAGCAGGGCCCGCGCAATGCCCAGACGCATGGCCCCGGCTTGGCCGGTCACGCCGCCGCCGTCACAATGGGCCATCACGTCGAAGGCGCCTAAGGTGTCGGTGGCCGAGAACGGCTGCTGAATGTGCTGCACCAAAGACGGCCGGGGGAAGTAATCGCCCAAGGTGCGGCCGTTGACTTCCCACTTGCCGGTGCCCGGCTTCAGATACACGCGCGCGACACTGGTCTTGCGGCGACCGACGCCGTGCCAGCGGAGTTCGGGGGTCGGGGTCATGCCGTGGCCTTGATCGTAAAGGTCTTCGGGGTCTGCGCGGCGTGCGGGTGGGCCTCGCCGGCGTAGACCTTGAGCTTGGTGCGGAGCCGTTGCTTCGAGAGCGAATTCTTGGGCAGCATCCCGAAGACGGCCTTCTCGATCACCCGGTCAGGGTGCTTGGCCATCATGACCTTGAGCGGGGTAAACCGCTCGTGACCCATGTAGCCGGTGTGCCGGAAGATCTGCCGGTTCGCGAGCTTGTTGCCGGTGAGCTTGATCTTTTCCGCATTGACCACGACGACAAAATCACCGCCGTCGATGTGGGGCGTAAAGGTCGGTTTGTGCTTGCCGCGAATGAGCTGCGCGACGGCGCTCGCCAGCCGACCGAGCGAAATACCACTCGCGTCGACGACGTGCCAGTCGTGCTGAACATCCTGGGTTCTGGCCGAAAAGGTCTTCATTGGCCCTGGGACTTCCCGAAAATGGCGTTAAATCCGCCGTGTGGCGGAGCCAGGGATAATAGCTCCTGATACGGACTTAGGTCAAGAGAGGGGGTACCCGAGCCCGTCCGGGCCCGGTCCCCGAGTGCCGTCACTTGCACTCCCTGCCGTTTGGCACTAGCTAACAATCCGGTTTCGACAGCCGGCCACCATCCAACACAATGAACTTCCAACCCCCACCGGGGCGAGGAGCAACAAGCTATGACCTTTCGATGGGTTCCCGCCCTCGCACTCGCGGGCCTGGTAGCAGGGAGTGCCTGCTCCGACAGCCTGCTCAACGTCGACAATCCTGATGTGATTCAGAGCGATGGCACGAAGGGCGAGACCGGCGCCGCGGCCCTGTTTGAGGGTGCCCGGTCGGAATTCATCGCCGCCCATGACGGCGACGGAAGCTCCGGAGGGCCACCCACCTCGCTCGGCTTGGTCTACGTCACCGGCCTCTTTACCGATGAGTTCCGCTTCCCCGCCACACCCCCCGACTTGATCAATATCGATCGTCGCGACCTCCAACGGACCAACGGCTCAGGAGCTGGGGTTTTCTTGGTGTTGCACCGAGCCCGAACCGCGGCCGCCGCGGCAGCGGCGGCC
>JAYVJS010000110.1:0-11232 GCA_043769075.1 Gemmatimonadota bacterium
GTCGACGCCATCGTTGACCCGGCGAACCTTGAACTCCTGCCAATCCGACCCGCTGGCCGCGATGCCGTAGAGCAAGAGGCTGCCGTCGGGGCTCGGCTCGGTCAGCGCCAAGGCGACGGTTCCGTCGGTTGAGAGTTGGTTGGGGTCGAGTAACTCTCGGGCGGTGCCGGTGGTCGTGTCCTGCACGTAGAGCACGCTCTGATTCTGGAGACCACTGTTGCGGGAATAGAAGTAACGCCCGCCCCGGTAGTAGGGGACCGAGAACCGTTCGTAGTCGTAGAGCTCGCTCAGGCGTTGTTTCAGAGCCTCGCGCCCCGGGAGCGCCCGGAGATAGTCGAAGGTGACTTGATTCTGGGTCGTGACCCAGGCCAAGGTTTCTGGGGAGTCGGCGTCCTCGAGCCAGCGGAAGGGGTCGGTGACCTTCGTGCCGTGATAGTCGTCGATCTGGGCACCTGCCCTAGTGGCGGGCGGGCGTTTGGGTTGCGCGGCAAGCATCGATATCGAGCCCAGGGCAAGGAGGATGACAGGTCTGACCGCAGGAACAACGCCTAACGATTGAACCGGATTCGGAGCATCCGGCTGGCGCTCACATCGAAGCCGTCGATGTCGCCCTTGGTGTTTCGGGTAAATCGCACGAAGCTGCGATCGGCTTGGTAGGCGTCCTTGAACAAGGGGCTCAACGTCGACTCGCCGATGGCACGTCCCTTGAGCAGGGCCTTTCCGTCGACGATCCGAACTGTCCAAGTGGTCAGCAGTTCGGGGCTCGAATATGATCCGACCAAGCTTTGGAGTTCCGCGGGTGTCGGCGTGACCTTGGTGGTCTTGAGGTACGGGCCTTGGCTCTCGCCCAAGTTCGAGATGCTCAAGGCGCGGCGCTGATCACTGAATTGAAGTTCGACGGTCCGGCCTTGGAAACCGAACCGATCGGTTTCAATCGGGTTAAGCGGTAAGGCTTGTCCCATGGCATGGGCCACCAAGTTTCCTTTGTCCTCGGCGATCTCGACAACGGACTGGAGGGCATCGGCGTAGAACATGCCGAGGTATGGCGCCGGGTCGACCTTAGGGGCGGTCGGAGCCGCCGTTCCCGTTGGGGATGACTGCGGTGCCGCTGGAGATTCCGGGAAGCTCCCGGCCAAGATCACATCGGCGACGTCGGTGGCCCGCTTCTGGGTGTCGGCGTCCCCGACGTTGCAGGTAAGCCCGATGGCGACGCCCTGATCGGGAAACCGCATCAGCATCGCCCGGTAGCCGGCCCAGGAGCCGCCATGGTGAACCCGACGGAGCCCCCGATACCGATCGACGAACAACCCCCGAGCATAGCCCAAACTGTCGCCGTTGTTGAGGGTGCCCCGCTGTTGCATTTGATCGATCAAGGGCCGGCCGCCCACTTTGGGATCGGAGAAGTTCGCGTCCCACTTGGCCAAGTCGAGGACGGTGGTGTTGACGGCCCCGTCGCCGGTTTGGTCCCAGTCCGACATATCCACGGTGAAGCCGCCCTTAGGCCCCGGGGAATAAGCGGTGGCCCGAGCAGGAAGCAGGGCCGTGTGGTCATCCCGGAAATGGGTGACCGTCATCCCGAGCGGGCTGAAGATCCGAGCCTTGGCGAACTCCGCCAGGGTTTGGTTGGTTACCCGCTTGATGATGGTCGAGAGGAGGAAGAACCCGGTGTTGCTGTAGTCCCACCGGCTCCCGGGTTCGAAATTCAGGGCTTTCTGCTTAATGATGACGGCCAGGGCGTCGTCGTCGTTGGTGTAGTCCTCGAAAAAATGCCCGGCCATGAAGAGAAGGCCGTTGTAGTCCCGCAGACCGCTCACATGGCGGAGCATATGGTCGATCGTGATCGTCTTTCCGTAGCTCGGAAGCTCGGGGATGTATTTGCGGACATCGTCGGCCAGGGCAAGCTTCCCCTCATTGGCCAGCATGACGATCGAGGCGGCGGCGAACTGCTTCGAGGTCGAGCCGATGTCGAAAACGGTGGCCGGGGTGATCGGGACGCCGAGGTTGAGGTCAGCCATCCCGTAGCCCTTGGCAAAGCGGACCTCCCCGCGTTGGTACACCCCGACCGCGCAGCCGGGCGTTCCGGTGCCATAGTCCTTGAAGACCGAGTCAATCTTGGCGCCGTCGATCGGGATCGGGGCTTGGGCTTCGGCTCCGAACGGAGCGACGACGAGCAGGGCGGCGGCGACCAGGGTTTTCATGGAGGACTCAGGGTGGCGGTGACGTCGGGATCGGCTCGATCCCAATTTCGACGGAGCAACTTGGCGGCTTCGGATGCCTGCGAGTGGTTCCCGGCTAAGATGGCAGCTTGGGCAAGCCCGGCCAATGCCCGGGAGCGGCCTGGGCCGAGCTCGAGGGCGCGAGTGAAGTGCCGGAGGGCGAGCGCGGGCCGCCCGGCACGAAGATAGAGTCTGCCTAACGACTCGTGACTGGGGACGACGACGACCGGCGGGCCGAACTCCGGCGGCATCCCGTCCTCGAGCGTCGCGGCCCGTTCAAGTATGGTGGCGGCTTCGGTGAATTTACCAGAGGCCGCGAGGATCTCGCCTTCGAGGGACCCGGCCAGAATGACCGGCACCACCACGGACCCAGGGTCGCCCGGCTTGGCAGCCGCGATCTGATCGTGATGGCGCTGTTTGATGATGGCCAGTTGTTGGGATGCGGCGGCCAGGTCGCCGCGGTGCAGGGCGGCAAGTCCGTTGGCGTAGCCGGCGTATTCGTATCCGTCTTCACCAGGCGCTCCGGCGTCAGCGGCGAGGGCACCTGCCACCGACCCGTCCCATCGTTCGGTTTCGACCACGTAGCGGGCTCGGATGTTCGCCACTTGCCCGGGTGCTCCCGGTCCAGTCGTATTGGCCGCCAGGACGCCGAGCAACTGCTCGGCCGCCTCGAACCGGCCTTGCTGGAGGTAGGCGTAGGCGAGCCAGTGGGTGTAGTGACCGGGCCGCCAACGGGCTCGATCCGGTCCGGCGGCGACCTCATTCTGCGCGGCGACGTCGTCCCACATTCCTAGGGCGAGGAAGATATGAGTCGTCATGTGCTGGGCGTGAGCCGCCCCCGGGGCGATGACGGAGTACCGGCGGGCGGCCGAGAGTCCAAGCGGGGCGTGGATCGGGTCGTCGAACGCGTGGATGATGAAATGGGCGGCGCCGGGATGGTCTTCGTTCCGGCCGAACACGTCGAGCGCGATGGCGCCGGCCCTCATGTAGGTCGGGATGTCTCGGACGCCTTGACTGAGTCCGAGGAGTGCCACCGAGTAGAAGACCTTGGCCTCGTCGTCGTCGGGGTTCGCTTGAACGAGATCGCGGAGCGCTTCGGCGTAAAGAGTGTCTCGTTTCGGCTTGCCGCCCTCGCCGTAGAGCCGTTCGACCGAATCCAGGTACGCCCGCTCCCGGCTGGTCGGCGCCCGTGCTTGTCGGGCCTCGGGTGTCGGTGCCAGTCGGGTCAAAACGGCGCGGCTTGCCTCAAGGTCCTGTTCGTTCCAGACCTGGTGGGTGAAGGTCAGGGCTTCTCCCCAGTAGGCCATGGCGAATCCGGGGTCGAGCTGCTGGGCCGCCCGAAAGGCTTGGGCGGCCTCCTGGTACTGAAAGCTGTGGAGGAGTAAGACGCCCCGGGTAAATTCGGGTTGCGCCGCCACCGACCCGGAATTTGGGAACGAGATCCGGCCCAGGGCGAGTTGTGCCGCCGCAGGGGGAACCGGCAGCACCGCGGCGAGCCAGATGAATCGGAGATGAAGGCGCATGACCGCTGTAATGTGACTGGTTTCGGGGTTGGGCGGGAGTAGGGGGAGCCGCCTGATCGACGTGTCTCGTTGCCCTGGAGGATCCTCATGGTTGAAGGGTTGATCGGGTTCTTTGCGCCGTGGGCCAAGCTGTACGCCGACTCAAAATGGCTGCCGACTGGGGTCGCGTTCATCCACGTCGCGGCCTTGCTATGGGGCGGGGGGCGGGCGGTCACGGCCGATCTGCTGGCCCTCCGGGCGCCGAGCCTCGAGGGCTATCGCTCGTCGGGCAGCTTCCGGTTCTTGCTGGAGAGCCACCGGGACGTCGTCGCCGGCCTCGTGATCGCGGCCCTCAGCGGGGTTGCTCTGTCAACGGCGGACCTCGAGCATTTTCTGTCCTCGAAGCTCTACATTGCCAAGCTTGCCGCTGTGTTTCTCCTGCTCGCGAACGGCGTCTTGATCAAACGGTATGAGACATCGTTGCAGACCGGGACCGGGACCGGTGAGGGTAGTTGGCGCGGGACACGGCGGCACGCCACGATCAGCTTGGTTCTGTGGTTCTCTGCGGTGCTGCTGGGCCTTTCGCTCGTCAACGAATAGGAACCCGTCGTCATGCGGACCGCCCCTTCGTCGAAGTCGCCGAGGCGGTGCAGCCTGGGCTCGGGTTTCGCCATGCTGCCACTCTTTGCAGCAGCTTTCTCGCCCGGCGATCAGATTGTCCCAAACGCCGACCCAGCTCCAGAGGGCGGCAGGGACTGGCCTGCTCCATTTGCGACCGCCACTGCAGCTCTTTTCATAGCCAACCCCGCTATTGGGGTCTCGAGTCTCTTGGAGAGCCGAAAAGACCTGGTGGGTCAGACCAGGCGAATCGTGCATGGGCCGTTCTTCATCGAGGTTTATGCGGGGTTTACCAGCCCGGGCACTACCCTTGCTGACCGGGCTGGGCGGGACGGCGGCGAGCGGGATGTTCGTCGGGCGGTGGCATCGTCGTCGATGGGGGTTTTGGTGGCGAGCTGGGTCTCAGTGTTGTTTTCCGAACAGCTGCGAAAGAGCGACCGATGACGGGGCAGTGCGATGGTTGTGATTCGTTTGGCGGCCGGCGGGAATTCCTTCGGCAAGCGGCCGGTTGGGCGGCGGGCGTCGCTATGGCACTTGGGATTTCACCCCGGTCGGCAGTGGCGCTCCCGATCGGCATGGTTGATGGCCGGCGTCGGGCGGGCTCGACCGGCGTGAGCTATCCGATTCCGGCCGTCGATGGGGTCTTGATCGACAAGAAGAACGAAACGATTCTGGCCCGCCATCAAGGGTCGGTGTATGCGTTTGCCCTCTCTTGCCCCCATCAGAACACGGCGCTCCGATGGCTGGAGGACGAGGGGCGATTCCAGTGCCCGAAACACAAGTCGCGCTACCAGCCGGACGGAACCTTCATTTCAGGGCGGGCCACCCGCAACATGGACCGGCTGCCGATCCGCCGGGAAGGAGACACGGTGGTTGTCGATGTCGAGCACGTGTTCGAGAGCGACAAAGACCCGGCGGCCTGGTCGGCGGCCGTCACCAAGGTTTAGGGGGCCAGTCATTGCTCGGCAGGTTGGTGGCGGCGCCGTTCGGAGCGAGCTAATGTCTTAGGCTCACGCCTTCCACCCCGAGGTCCCCGATGCGGCCGTTGCTCCTCCTAGTACTCTTAACGACTTCACGCTCATTGGCCGGGCAGGTCCGGCCGACCGACACCCTGTTTCAGGTCGAGCGGTATCTCGATTATGAGACCGCCCAATCTCCGCGGATTTCGCCGGATGGAAGCGTGGTCGTGTTTGGCCGGCGGGCGGTTGATCGGATGAAGGATTCCTGGGAAACCGGCCTCTGGGTCATGAACGCCGAGGGGTCAGGACTCCGATTTCTGGTAAAGGGTTCGGACCCGGTCTGGTCGCCGGATGGGACCCGGATTGCGTTTCTGGCGCCCGGCGAGCCCGGCGGGAATCAGATTTTTGTTCGGTATATGGACGCCGAGGGGGCGGTCTCGCAGGTGACCCGGGTCGATCAGGCGCCGTCGGACATTCGGTGGGCTCCTGACGGCCAGTCGATCGGGTTTGCCATGGTGGTGCCCTCAGTGCCGGACTGGAACGTTAGGCTGCCGGCCCCGCCGGCCGGGGCGACCTGGACCAAGGCGCCCCGGGTGGTCGACAAACTCCATAGTCGGGCCGATGGCCGGGGGTGGCTGGTCAACGGGTACACCCATCTCTTCCTGGTGCCGGCCACCGGGGGAACGCCTCGTCAGGTCACCAGCGGGGCTTGGAACGTCGGCGCTCGGGGCATTGGCCTTCCGGGGGCGGTTGGCTGGGATTGGATGCCCGACGGCCGGAGTATTGTGGTGGACGGCAACGATGATCCCGATGCGGACCGGCAGCGGCAAGTCTCGAATATCTTCGCGGTTGACTTGGAGACTCTGGCTCGCCGCCGACTGACGCCGACCAAGGGCAACTGGACCAATCCGGCGGTGTCGCCCGACGGGCGGACGATCGCTTTTCTTGGATTTCCGTTCACCAAACAGACCTATCGGGTCTCGGATCTCTACACCGTGCCGGCCGGGGGCGGCGCTCCGGTCCTCCGGAGTCAGGGCTTCGATCGGACGCCGTCGCAGCCGATTTGGGCGCCCGACAACAGCGGACTCTACTTCGTGGCTGACGACCGGGGGTCGTCGAATCTCTATCTGACTCCGATGAGCGGTCCGATTCGCCAACTAACGACCGGGATTCACATGCTCACCACGCCCTCGATTTCGAAGAAGGGCACGGCGGTGGTGACCCGGACCCATTTCTATGCCCCGCCCGATGTCGTGAAGATCGATCTGAAGAAGCCCTCGCAGCTGACCCCATTGACTCAATTGAACACCGATTTGCTGGCCGGCACCAAACTTGGCGAGGTCGAAGAGATTTGGTATCGCTCCGGCGACGGGACCAAGGTTCAAGGGTGGATCGTCAAGCCACCGTTTTTCACGCCGGACAAGAAGTGGCCGTTAATCCTCGAGATTCATGGTGGGCCGCATGGGATGTATAACGTCGGGTTCAACCCGATGTATCAGAATTTCGCCGCCAACGGGTTTGTTGTGCTGTACACCAATCCGCGAGGCAGTACCGGCTATGGGACCGATTTCGGCAACGCGATCGACAAAGCCTATCCGGGGGTCGACTACGACGATTTGATGGCCGGCGTCGACAGCGTCATCGGCCGGGGCTATGTCGATGAGAAGCAGATGTATGTGACCGGTTGCAGCGGAGGCGGCGTGTTGTCCAGCTGGGTCATCGCCCACACCAACCGATTCGCCGCCGCCGCGGTCCGGTGTCCAGTCACGAACTGGATGAGCTTTGCGGGCACCAGCGACATCCCGCTGTTCGGCTTCAATTGGTTCGACAAGCCCTACTGGGAGGACCCGAAGCCGTGGCTCGAACACAGCACGATTTTCCATGTCGGCAAGGTCAAGACGCCCACGCTGCTGATGACGGGAGAACTCGACCTTCGGACGCCGATGGGACAGACCGAGGAGTATTTCACCGCCCTCAAGGTGTTAGGCGTTCCCACGGCGATGGTCCGGTTTGAGGGCGAATATCACGGGACGGGGTCCAAGCCGTCGAACTGGATGCGGAGCCAGATCTACATGATGGAGTGGTTTAAGCGGTATGGTGGCGGGCCGGTGCCCTGACCCGCCACGGGGGGCCGCCGCTACCGGCGGTACCGTTCCAGGTATTGGAGGTCTTCGCCATCGGTTCGGACGACGTAGACGGTACCCTTTCCGAAGCCGAGAACGGTGCTCCTGGGGTTGAGGGTCACCTTTCGGGTCAACTTGCCGGTCTGATCGAAGACGTCGTAACTCGGCGTCTTGTCCGCTGCCGGCCGGGTCCGAGCGACCCAGACTTCTCCTTCGGGTGTCACGAGAACGGCGTTGTTCCCAGTGAAGGGAGGTTTGGTCGATTCAAATTCGGGCGGAGGGGCTTGGAAGTTGGCGCCCCCGTTCCCCTGGCGAACCTGCCCGCCGGGGCCACCGGTTACTGAAACCATCATCGGACGTGACTTCTTTCGGGCTTCAATGACTTCTTGTTTATCCGCCTCGGTCACCGGAAGTGGAACGTAAGGCTGGCTCGGGCCGACGGTGGCCTTCCCGGCATTGGGTCCGTACCACAGTACTTGATACGGGTTCGGCCGGACCCGGGCAATCGATCCGTCGCCGGCCACACCCCACCCTTCTTGGGGCGTGAACACCTTGCCGCCTCCGACCATGACGCGAATGGCCCCGGTTTGGGCTCCGCCCGATGTGGAGACGTTCGCCTTCTGACCGAGCACCCACGCCGCGGTGTCCAGGGTCGATTTGGCGCCGTCCCAACGCAAAATGGCTAGCGAGTCCGGCGACTTGGCCTCGGGGTTCGTCGGATTGAACGGCGGGGCCTGAAAGTAGATCCGTCCGCTCTGATCGGAGCGGCTGTTGTTGAGGCCGACCGTGATGACGCCGCCGCTGCCGGTGCCCGGCAATGGTACCGTCTTGATCGGCCTGCCGGATGCATCCACGACCAAGAACCGCCGTCCGAGCATGTCGTTGATCCAGGTCTCATCCTTCGGCATGGCCAAAAGCCCACCGGGGAGAGCGTACTCGCCCGGGCCCTGTCCCTCGCGACCAACCTTGGTCGCCTGACCCGTGGCGAAGTCGAGCATTTGGACGGACTTGTCGGTGAGATCCGCGACAATGACCTTGCCGTTCGGCAACTCTCGGAGGCTGGTGACTCGGGTGAACGGTTCGGGAAACGAGGCGTCGGGCTTGGTGAGTGCTACCGCGGCTTGGGCTTGGGCGCGGCTAATCGCGAGGATGGACAACACCGTCAAAACGGGGGCGATCTGGGTCACGGCTGAGGCTCCTGGGGTTGGTCAAACGGACATCCAGGTGATGCCCGCCTCATTGAGACAGTCGCGGACTACGGCATTCGGTGCCGTTCCAGAAACATCAGGTCGTCCTGGTCCTTTCGGGCCACATACACCGCTTCCTTGCCGAAACCGACGACCGTGGCTTGAGGAGCCAGCGTGATCCGACCGACGAGCCGGCCCTGCCGGTCGAACCGGTCGTATTCGGAGGCTGCCTTGGCCCGAACCGATCGAGCGACCCAGACCTCGCCGTTGGGGGCCACCACCGCGGCGCCACGACCCGAAAACGGCGGCTTGGTGGCGGCAAACTCAGGTTCCGGGACCTTGATCGAAGCCGCTGCCGCTCCCACAGCCGCGAGGCCCTGTTTGAAGCCAGCCCGGACCAGGTCTTTGTCTGCTTCGGTGACCGGCACGGGCTGGTACGCGATCGTTGGACCGACCACGGTCGGGCCGTTGCCGTACCAGGTCAATCGGTAGGGCGAGGGCGCGATCCTGCCGAGCCGGCCGGCCGGATCGACGACCCAGGCTTCCTGGGGTGCGAACATCTTCATGGCTCGAAGCCGGGGCTTGCCGTCCTTCATCTCGACCCCAAAATCCATGCTACCAACGAAGCCGGCCGTATCGAGCGCCGGCTTGCCCTTTGTCCATCGGAGGACGGCCGTCGAGTCCTGACCGCTTCCCATGGCGGCGGGGTTGATTGACTCGAAGTAGAGGCGTCCTTGGGCGTCCGCAACCATCATCAGCGGGATGCCCCGGAGGCCGCCGAGCGACGAAAAGGTCACCAGACCTTGGATCTTGCCGTCGGAGGCGAGGTCGAGAAACCGTTGGTTCATCGGGTCGTACACCAGGGTTCGATCGTCCGGCATCGGCACCAGTCCGGCTGGAAACGAATACTCACCAGGTCCGTTCCCATTCCGGCCGATCTTGGTAACCGTGCCCGCGGCAAAATCGGCGATTTGGACGACTTTGTCCTTGACATCGAGCACCAAGACCCGGCCGTTTTTCAATTCCCGGACCTGGGTAATCTGCGAAAACGGTTCATTCAAGGATTGGTCCGGCTTGGTAAGCACGACCGGCGCTTGGAACGCGATGAGACGAAGGGCAAGGGAGAGCATGTCCAAAAGATGGCGACATCGCGGCTATTTTGGGATGATGCGCCCCGATCTTCGGAAACTCCCGGCCCGGCCGACCACCCGATTTGCCCCGAGCCCGACCGGGCCGCTGCACATCGGGCATGTGGCGAACGCCGTGTGGACCTGGGGCGTCGCGCAGGCCACCGGAGGCCGGGTCATTCTCCGCCTCGAAGATCACGATCGAAGTCGGTGTCGGCCGGAACACGAGGCCAGCATTCACGAGGATCTCCGGTGGCTCGGACTCAAACCCGATGCGGGATCGGCCGCCACATTTCTCGGCGGGCGGTCGGCGTATCGGCAGAGCGACAATCCGGAGCGGTACCAACGAGCGCTGGACCAAGTCCGAGGGGTGGCGTCGGTCTTTTACTGTGAGTGCTCGCGCAAGGCGATCGCGCGAACGTTAGGCGCGTCTGCCTTCGGCGAGGGTGAAGAGCTACGGTACCCGGGGACCTGCCGCTCGAAGGGGCTCCTGCCTCTCGCCGGCCGGGGTATTCGGGTCGTGCTTCCCGAGGAGGAGGTCATTTGGTCCGACGTTATGCTCGGCCGGATCGCCCAACGGCCGGCGCAGCAGTGCGGCGACCTACTCCTTCGCGACCCGTTGGGTAGCTGGACCTACCAGTTTGCGGTGGTGGTCGACGACTGGGAGCAGCAGGTCGACTTGGTCATTCGGGGCGATGATTTGTTCGCTTCGACCGGGCGGCAGATTCTCTTGGCTCGGATGTTGGGGCGGGCGACGCCGCCCGCCTTTCTCCACCATCGGCTGATTCGCGACGATGCGGGCGCCAAGCTAAGCAAACGCGACGGCGCTCCGGCGCTCGCCACCCTGCGAGCGGCAGGGAAGACCCCGGAGGAGGTCCTCGGTTTGGCGGCTCATCTCACCGGCCTCCAGGGTACCGAAGCGCCGATCCCTGCCGGGGAACTCGGTCGCTTGTTCCGTTAGGCGCGCGCTTCACTCAGCCGGTCCAACTTCCGGAGCTCCGGCCACGCGATCGATACGGCGGCGACGACCCCGACGACTCCGACCCCGCCGGCGATCACCGCGCCGACCGGCCCGATCCAACTGGCCAGCATGCCTGATTCGGCTTCGCCCAGTTCGTTGGACATTCCGATGAACAAGCTGTTGACGGCCGAGACCCGGCCGCGGAGCTCGTCCGGCGTGCGAATCTGGGCCAGGGCCAGCCGGATCACCACGCTGACGGCGTCCAATCCGCCGGCGAGGAACAACATCCCGATCGAGAGCCAGAAACTCCTCGACAGCCCGAACACGATGATCGCGAGCCCGAAGCCGGTCACCGAGGCCAGGAGGGTGCGACCCGCTCGCCGGAACGGAGGGCGGTGGGCCAGCCCGACCGACACCACCACGGCTCCGAACGACTGCGCCGCTCGAAGCCAGCCGAGGCCGACGGGGCCCACGAACAGAATCTCCTTGGCGAAGACCGGTAACAGAGCCATCACTCCGCCTAACAGCACGGCGAACAG
>JAYVJS010000111.1:0-4844 GCA_043769075.1 Gemmatimonadota bacterium
GGTGACGATCAGGGTTCCCAGCACGTAAAGCGGGAGGCTGGTCTGCCATTGATAGCCGGACTGAAACGCGGTCACGGCCCCGGCAAAACCGGCAACGACCAGCACGATCAAGAGACTACCGACCCCGATATTGGCGCATTCGGTAATGGTCCGGGGAATCCAGACCCGCCACTCCCGGAACCCCCGAAAAATCTCGGCGCACATCACGCTGAACCGTCCCAAATGGGCCAACCCATCGAGAACGACCCGCCCAACCAGCCGAGGTACGCCGAGCACCGCTGAAGTCATGGCTGTATCTTGCCCCCCCATGCCGTCGAAGTCCACCCTCGCGACCTTCCGGCGCCAGGTCGTGACCTGGTTCCGAAAGCACGGCCGCGACCTTCCCTGGCGGCAAACCCGCGACCCCTATCGGGTCCTGGTCTCCGAAATCATGCTCCAGCAGACCCAGGTCAGCCGGGTCGAGGGCTTCTATCACCGGTTTTTGGCTGAGTATCCCGACCTGGCCGCGTTGGCCGCGGCAACACCCACCATGGTTCGGGAAAGCTGGGAAGGACTCGGCTACTACCGCCGGGCCACCAACCTGCATCGATTGGCGAAGACGGTGGTTGCCGAGCAGAACAGCACCATCCCGGACGATGTCGAGCAGCTCCGAGCACTCCCGGGCGTCGGGCGCTACACCGCCGGCGCGGTGGCGAGCTTCGCCTTCGAACAAGCCGAGCCCGCCGTCGATACCAACGTGGCCCGGGTGCTGAAACGAGCGTTCCATCCCCGAGCCGGTGCCAAAGCGAAGGACCAACAAAAACTCTGGGACACTGCAGCCGCCCTTGTGCCGCGGCCGGGCCCGACCGCGTGGTCATTCAACCAAGGCATCATGGAACTGGGCGCCCTGATCTGTACCGCCCGTAAAGCCTACTGCCCAATCTGCCCGGTACGAACCGCCTGCACGACCGGCCGCCGCTCACTCACCGCCCCATCCCGCCGGCCACTAAAGCCAGCAGCCCCAGGAGGCCGGAAATCATCCCGAACCGGGCCTGCTTCTTCCGGAGCGCGTCGAACAACTCGGCCTGGGCGACCGGATCGACCCTGACCAGTTTGCCGGCGCCCGGCACCAGCACCACCAAGGTGATGACCGCCGCCGCCAATCCCAGGCCTTGCATGGCCATGAGCCAGTGACTCACCCCTGCGACCGTCGGGCCGCCGTACATCATCAACGTCAAGACGAGACCGGACACCACCGCGAGCAACGATCCCGGGAGCACCAGAGCCTGGTAAATCGCCGCCAACATCCGCATGGCGGTGCTGAGCCGGTCGCGGGCCTCCCGCTTGGACGCCAGGCCGACAAACATGGCGGACAAGCCGCCGCCTAACCACATCGTGAAACCAAGGAGATGAAGGACGAGCCAGAGATGTCTCACGGAATGATTCCACTGAAGTCGGCGACGTCGATCGGTTGCCGGCCTGCCACGCCGGCATCGACCTCGTGCCAATGGGTGATATGCGCTTCGCCTAACTTCCAACACAGAAAGACCAGCCGGTCGTCTCGGAGGGCGTAGAAATCGACCAGGCCCTCGTCAAAGCCCTTGAACTGACACCCAATGGCTTCGAGTTCGAGGAGGTAGGTATTGATCCGGGCGGCCGCCGCGGTCACGTCGGAGCGGGTTCGGACCAGATCGTCGGTTTCTCCGGTATCGGCCCGGCTCCCGGCCGCAAAGACCTCGTACGACGCCACCGCGATCCGCCAGACCTCGTACTCCACCTTCAAGTCCGATAGAATCCGCCGCAACAATGGCAGGGTCCGTTCCGCTTCCTCAACGGAGAATATCTTGGTTTCGGTCACGGCCTCGCTCCAGATCGGGAATCCCCACCACCCAACATCCACCCCCCGAACCAGTCGGTCAAGCCGGACGTCCTAGGACCAGCCGCGCGGCCGTCCTGCCGGCATCGGCGTAGAAGTCCGCCTGCCCGATCGCGAAGGTCTCGCCGCGGTGAATGTCGGGCCGGATATAGATCAGAGGCGGCCGGCCGGGCGTCGCCCGCCACAGCGCGAGTTGGAGAGCGGTATTGGTCGCCATCAGCACGAATTGGGAATCGTTGTGGGCCCGAACCAACGCCGGCGGCTGCTTGTTGCGGGACGGGGCCGCGTCGAATCCCGGCCCGACATCGATCGCCACGACGGTATCGGCCGGAAAGCGGGCGGCAACCTCGAGCGGCACCACCGCCCTGAGCCCGCCGTCGGCCAGCCGGCGCCCCATCAATTCCACCGGCGGATAGAGCACGGGCAAGGCGCAGGAGGCGTAGAGCGCGTCGGCCAGCGGAACGTCGGTGACACCCCCGTCTCCGAAGACAATCAACTCGCCGGTATCAAGGTCCGCCGCCGTGACCGAGAGAGGCAACTTGAGTTCGGAAAAGCTGGTGACCGGCAACAAGGTGCCTAACGTAGCCCGCAATCGAGGTCCGTTGAGCAGCGATTGCGAAAACACTCCTTTGACCAGGGCCGTTCGATCGAACTTGGCGACGTCATCCTTCCGGATCCGACGAAGCCGTTGCTGGACTTCGGCCACTGACAGACCAGCTGCCAAGCCGGCGGCGATCACCGCCCCCATCGAAGTCCCGACCAACCGGGTCGGAATGATTCCGTTTTGAGCCAGGACCTCGAGGGCCCCCAGATGAGCGGCGGCCTTAGCGCCCCCGCCGGAGAGCACCGCGGTGATCGCCTTGGGCATCAGGCCCGACGGGCCTCGTAGTCCGCCTTGGCCGCGTCGTACCGGGCCTGCTCCTCGGCGGTTTCAGGCAGAAGCCGGGGCACCCGGCAAGGTTTGTGATTGCGGTCGATGGCGACGAACACCACCCGTGCGGTGTGGGTATGGATCCGGGCCCCGCTCGCGATATTCTCCGAATACACCTGAACCGAAATCGACATCGAGCTGTTGCCCACGAAGTCGACCGTCGCCAGGCAAGTCACCAGTGCCCCGACCGGAATGGCGTGATGGAAATCGAGCCGGTCGATCGACTTCGTCACCGCCGGGCCTCCGGCGTGCCGCATCGCGGCCACCGCCGCCGCCTGATCGACCAGCGCCATCAAATCGCCGCCGAACAGGTCGCCCAGCACGTTTTGCATATGGGGCATCACGAAGGTGCTGATCTCGCCCTTCGAGAAGAACATCGGACGTGATTCGGGCATTGACTAGTAATCCACCGGACGGAGATAGAATTCGCCGATTGCCGTCGGCGACAGCATCGCGACCGTCGGCAGCTTCCGTTTCCAGTGGGTTGAATCAAGCCGCCTCTTAACCGTTGCCACTTCGGCGGCGGAAAAACCGAGGCCCTCGATGGCTTCGCTCGAGTATCCGGACAGCACCCAGTGCAGAATCAAATCAGCCCGGGCGTAGCTGATCCCAAAATCGCCCTCGTCGGTTTGGCCCGCCACGAGGTCCGCGGTGGGTGCCTTGTCGACGATTGCCGCGGGAACGCCCAAATGCCTAGCCAACGCCCACACTTGAGTCTTGAATAAGTCGCCGATCGGATTGACCGGCGGCGAATCGTCGGCATGCCAGGTGAAGTACCCAAACAACCGCTCGGTCTTGTTGCCGGTGCCTAACGGGATGGCACGACTCGCGGCCGAAAGGTCGAACAGCGTGATCATCCGCATCCGGGCCATGATGTTGCCGAGCCGGGCCTCCGATGGTTGGTCACCCAAGGCCTGGGCCAAACCATCGACGCCGGCCGTGATCTCGATGGTCCGCGACTGAATCCCGAGGGCCGCAATCACCAGGTCGGCATGGGAGAGGCTTTCCCGGCTCGAAGTTCGGTACGGCATTCGAACCGCCGTCACAAAGTCGGGGCCGAACGCCTTGGCGGCGAGATAGGCCACGACCGCGCTGTCGACCCCGCCCGACAAGCCCAACACTACCCGCTCGAACCCCCGCCGGCGGGTGACCTCATCCTTGAGAAACTCGACCAGCCACCGTTCCGTGAGTTCGGGATCGATAGCCAGTGGTTCGCCTTGCCGGGGCGGCATCGCGGAACGGGCGGGCCGGGCCGGTGCCGGGTCTGGCTCCCGGTGACCGGCCAGCGACTCGAGCAGATGGGGTAGATGGGTTTCCAGGTCGGACAACAGAGGTTCTTCGGCCCGAGCTCGGGGAATCTCCTCCAAATCGAGCGCCACCTGAGTCAGGGCATCTTCGAAAATCGGGGCCCGGGCCAGCACCGCCCCGGCTGGATCGACCACCACCGATCCGCCAGGAAAAGCCTTCCCACCTTCGAACCCGACCAAGTGAGCTATGACGACGAAGACGCCGTGCTCTGACGCAATGGCCTGGGCCACTCGCTCCCAGCGGTTGGTACTCTCCGGACGGCCTTCTCCACCTTCGTTTGGCTGAATGCCGCGAGCGGGGCTCGCGCACAACACGATGATCACCTGAGCCCCGTCCAGAGCGGCAATCGTCGGCACCAGCGAATGCCAGGCATCCTCACACACCATCACGGCCGCTCGGCAGACGCCGAGGTCGAACGCTTGAATCGAGCGGCCCGGCTCGACGAATCGTTCCTCGTCAAAAACACCGTAGGTCGGCAAGAAGATTTTTCGGTGGACGTGCTTGACCCCGGCCTCCGGCCCGCCGAGCCGGACGACGAGGGCCGAATTGTAGAGCCGGGTGTTCCAGATCTCGTAGAACCCAGTCACCACATCGATTGGAGGAAGGCCGGCGGCCAGATGCTGCGCGGAAAGATCGGCAACCAGCTGCTCGGCCGTCACCGCCAGTTCCTTGACGCCGCCTTCCACGAAGTAGCCGGTCAACGCGGCCTCAGGGAGCACCAGCAAGTCGGGGACTTCAGGCCCCTTGGCC
>JAYVJS010000112.1:0-3160 GCA_043769075.1 Gemmatimonadota bacterium
GTGGAAGCTGACTCCCAGGAGGTGACCTCCGACCTAACGGTCATCGGCCGGCGACACCACCAGCGGGCGGATCGCCTCTGGAAGAACCTCGAGCTGCCCGGTCCGCTCGCGATCAACGGCAAGGGTGCGGTCTGGCCCGCCGGCCGAGGCCCGAACCGCCCGGAGGGCATAGGCGCCCGCCCGGAGGGAGTGGTCGGCCATGTGGGCCGTGGCCACGGCATGTCCGGCCGCGCGAGCCGCGGCTCGGGCCGCGCCATCGGTTACATCCCGCGCGGCGCGGTGGGCCTCTAAGGCCGCCGTCCGGGCTTGGCCGACCGTGACCTCGCCGCGGGCCCAGGCCCGGGCCGTTTCGATGGCCCGCCGGGGGCGATCGTCCCCTGGGTACAGGGCCTCGAACAACCCGACGACCCGCTCGGCGCAATCCGCCGCCCAACTCGCGAGTAGCCGATGGTCGGGCAGGCCAAGCGGGCCACCCCGATGGGTAGCCACGAACCGCTCATCCCGCGGCAACCCACCCACCACAATCACAGTCCGCCATCAAGGGCCTCCGAGGCTCAAAGCAGGACGGTCTCCGCCGAACTGGCACGATCACCTACTTCACCCGGCTGGCGCTGGAGAAGTTCGACAAGATCCTTCCCGAGGCGATGCGGGAAAACGGGATCGAATTGTGGATCGTGGCCCAAAAGGAACTGCACCGGCCCGGGTCATTCGGTCCGAAGCGTCGTCGCGGGGTCGACCCGGGCGGCCCGCCACGCCGGAACGCCGCAGGCGATCAACGCCACCCATGCCAGCGCCGCCGTCACACCGAGGTACGTCACCGGATCGAGTCGGGAGACCCCAAATAGCATGGCGGCAATCGCCCGGGTGGCGAGCAGAGCGCCGCCGAGTCCGAGCGCTATGCCAATGCCGGCCAACGTCATCCCTTCGCGCACCATCATGGTGACCACCGATCTTCGCGACGCGCCGAGCGCCGATCGCACCCCGATCTCGCGGGTCCGTTCCGCCACACTCGCCGACATTACGCCGTAGATCCCGGCCGCCGCCAGCGCCAGGGCCGCCATCGCGAACGCCTCGAACAATAGCAACGCGAATCGCCGCTCGGCCGTGGAGGTGGCGACGAGATCGTCCATCGTAGCGACCCTAACGATGGCCTGATCCCGATCGACCGACCAGATTGCGTCGCGCACCAAGGCGGTGAGGGCCGCCGGATTCCGGGGGGTGCGAACCACCAGCGACATCGCGTTGTCGGCGAACCGCCACTGGGCTGCGGTGGTGTAGACCGCTTCGGCCTCGGTCAGGCCAAGAGAGGCCTGGCGGACATCGCCGACCACGCCGACGATGGTGTAGGGCGGCCCATCCGGCGCGCCGATGCGGAGCCGCCGGCCGATCGGATCGCCCGCCGGAACGGTTCGGTGCGCCAGGGATTCGCTGATCAGCACCGACAACGGTGCGCCGGCTTGATCGGCCGCACCGAGGAGCCGGCCGCGGCGGAGCGGGATCGCCATGGTCTCCAAGAGGCCTGGGCTCACCGCATAACGGAAGACATTGTAGGTCCGGGCCTCCTCTGAGGGGCCGGCTTCGAAATGGGCGCCGAACTCGTCGCGGTCACCGCTGAGCGGAAGCTGGCTGACCAGCCCCGCCGAGATGACGCCGGGCACCCGCCGGACCCGGTCGAGCGCTTCGGCAAAAAACCGGGTGGTGTTGCTGTCGGTCGCAAACCGGTGCCCGGCGGTCTGGATCTGCATCGTGAGCCGGTTTGATGGGTCGAATCCGGCATCGACGGACAGGAGCCGGGTCAGGCTACGGAGGAGGAGCCCCGAACTGATCAGCAAGACCAGCGCGAGCGCCACCTCGGCGACGACCAAAGCGCTTCGAATCCGGGCCTGCCCGCCGACCGTTCGCCGGGACGTCCACTGGAGTCCTTCGTGGGGGTCGCGTCCCGCCGCTTGAAGCGCCGGAGCCAGCCCGAAAGCCAGCCCGACGAGTGTGGTAAGGAGAAACCCGAAGGCAAAGACCGGTCCGTCGACCGCGATCGCCGAAAGTCGCGGCAGACTCGCCGGGCTCGCGGCCACCAGGACGCGGACGCCAATCGCGGCGACGGCCACGCCGGCAACTCCGCCTAACGCCGCGAGCAGGAGACTTTCGGTCAGGAGCTGGCGGACCAGCCGGCCGCGGCCGGCGCCGAGGGTGGTGCGGACGGCCAGCTCTCCCCGGCGATGAGCCCCCCGGGCCAGCAGGAGATTGGTCACGTTGACCGATGCGATGATAAGGACCAGGAGCACGGCGCCGAGGACCGCCCAGAGTGCATCCCGGACGCCGCCATTGATCTCATCCTTGAGCCGGACCAGCCCGAACTCGCCCGGGAAGAACCCGGCGGCCGCCGCGGCCGCGCGGGTCAGCTCGGGTGCGATCGACGCGAGCTCCGAGCGAGCCTGATCGATGTCGACGCCGGGCTTGAGTCGCCCGATGGTTCGGAGATGGTGTCCCCAGGCGCGGCCCCGGCTCAGGTCGTATTGAAGCAGCGTCCATACCTCGGCCGCCGGCGCCAGGACGTTTTCGAATCCGGCCGGGAGCACGCCGACAACGAGGTAGGGGTCGTCGTCGAGTGAAATGGTCCGGCCGATGATTGACCGGTCGGCGCCGAACCGGCGGCGCCAGAGTTGATCATTGAGGATGGCTACGCGAGGGCCGCCGCGGCGATCATCGGCCGTTTGGAACCCGGTGCCGATCGCCGGTGAGATGCCGAGGGTTCGGAAAAATGAGGCGGAGACCGCTTGGCCCTCGAGCCGTTCGGGCCGATCGCCCCCGGTGACGGTGGGTTGCCATGGTTTCATGACGGCCAGCGCGTCGAAGGAACGACTGCGATCCTCGAGGGTGCGAAAGGACCCGAAGGTGCCCGGGAGACGGGCGCCGTCCCGGCCGTCTTCCCAGATCATCGTAAGCCTGCCGGCCGCCGGGTAGGGCAGAGGGTCGAAGAGAATCGGCTTGACCGCGCTGAAGATCGCGGTGGTGCCGCCGATCCCGACGCCTAACGTGATCACGGCTACGAGGGTGAAGCCCGGCGCGGCGCGGAGCCGGCGGACGGCATAGCGGAGGTCGGCGAGGGCGGTGTCGACGGCGTTCTCCCACCCGTGGCTCCGGATCTGCTCGCGCACGGCCG
>JAYVJS010000113.1:0-30864 GCA_043769075.1 Gemmatimonadota bacterium
AGGCGGCCTTGATCCGAAGGGCTCGGTGGAGCGCTGGATCGAAATAGACGGTGGCCCGCTTGAGGGTCGGCATAGCCCAATGGTAGGGCGATAGCGTTATGACGTCAAGACGTCAGACCGCGTCATTTGCCGGGTTTCGTTCGTCCATCCACGAGGAGGCGTTCGCAAAGTCGAGTCGTTCCCCGACTTCGGCGACCCGCCGGTAGGTCCCGGCGCTCGGCCAACCGGCGATTGGTGTCTTCCATCAACGCCCGTTGCCGCTCGGAGAGCAGGTCCTGTTGTCGTCGCAGCACGATCGCGAGCCAAGCCCTCCGTGTCGGGCTGATTTTCAAGCCGCAGCCAGACCTCATCACCAGGATTGCCGGCCCGGCGCTCTACCGCCCTTTCGCAGTGGTGGTATCGATAGAGTCAGTCATTCTTGGAGGTGTCCTCTTCGTGTTCACGGCCACCAGCCCGTTTTGTTTGGCCACGCTGCCGGTCTGGAAGGGACTGGCCGACTCCGCCAAGGGATTCGGGCAGAGGAACGTGATGGTCGTCGGGCTTGGTCTTGATTCGGCGACGACAATGGTGCCGTTCTCCGCCCGCCATGCCTTGAACTACCCCGTGGCGGTACTCCAGCAGTAGAAAACCATCACTCAATTTCGCGCGGTGGCGGTGCCGCAAACGTTGGTGCTCAACCACCGGGGCCAGGTGCTGTTTGCCCATACTGGGCGGCTCCAAGCGAGGCCGGGGTTGGATGCGGTCTATCGAGCGCTTCGGGGCTGGGGCGTGCGACCTATCCTGTCGGGCGCTGCACCCCGACTTCCAGTTCATCATCTACGGGGCGGCCAAGTGTTGGGTCGGCCCATGGTTCGCTGCGAGAGGCCTCGTTGAGATCACGGGGCGCCCGAGCGGCTCTTTCTTCGACACCGAGGCCGCTTTCCAAGGTGGCCGTCCGAACTCAGTCCCGCTGGATGTCACAGGCACGGGGGCCAGTGGGCGGCGCCGAGTCGCTACACAGGGAAAGCACTCCCCGGAACACACGCCTTGAGCAACCCCTCGAGCGGGATCACCCGAATGGTCCCGTGCCGCTCTGGTACCGACACCGGCGCGGCCCGAATCAGCTCACCGGCCGGATGGCGTTCCGCAAACGCCCGGAGGCCGCGGAACGCCGCGCCCATCAGCCCGGTTCCGTGTTTCACCTCGATCGCGATCAACCGGTCGGGTGTCTCCACCACGAAGTCGACCTCAGCGCCTAACGATGTTCGCCAGGTGGCCAGGCGGGCCCGTGGCGCATGGGCCACCCAGGTCGCGAGGTGGTGGAAGACGATCCCTTCCAGGGCCTCCCCGACCGCCGGTCCCAGCGATTCAGTCTGGCCGAAGAGCAAACCCATCGCCAGTCCGCTGTCGGTGAAGTAGAACTTGGGATGCTCCGCGAGATCGCGGGTGTTCGGGGTCCGGCCGTACACCGGCAACAACGCGGCCAGATGCATATCTCGCATTAAGTCGAGGTAGCCCATCGCCGTCTTCCGACTGACCTGGGCATCGGCCGCCAGGGTACTGAGGGTCAGGACCCGGCCGTGCCGGAGGGCGAACTGTCGGAGCGCCATCGCCCAGGAGTCCAGGTCGCGAACCCGCGCTTCCTGCGCGATCTCGCGCTCGACATAGGTCGCCAGGTAGGCCATCAGCTGGGCGGCCGGATCGGCGGCGCGAACGATTTGAGGCAACAGTCCAGAACGGCAGGCCGACTCGAGGTCGAAGGCCGCGCCGAGATCCGCCGCCAGGAATGGCGGCATCACCCGAACAGCGGCGCGGCCCCCGAGCAGCGAGTAGCCGAGCCGTTCGATGGCCCGGGCACCGGAGCCCGTCATCAGGATCGGCCGACGTTGGTCCAGCTCGAGCACCTGATGAATGACATCGAGCAGTTTGGGCAGGCGCTGGATCTCGTCGATCACCGTCCATTGGCCGGCCGGCACGGCCTCGAGGATCGCTCGGAGGCGACCGGGCTCCCGGCGCAACCGCCGATACACCGCATCGTCGCGAAGGTCGACGGTGGTCGCAGTCGGGAGCGTCAGTCGGGCCCAGGTTGATTTGCCGGATCCCCGGAGCCCGAAGAGGAACGTCGGCTGGAGGGCCAACGCCGGCAGGTGGCGGGGCAGGATCGGTACGTTCATTGACGATAATATACCATCAATGGCACAAAAAACAACAATATATGTCCCTGAATGGGCACAATGTAACCGATTGGTGGGTCGACACCACCGCGGCCGAGAGGGCCACTCGTACCCTCTCGTCGTGATCCACCGCATGGCCGCCCGGGAGCCCAACCGAGACAACCCGGGCGTCGCGCACCGGCGCGATGCTGTGGAAACCCAAGGTCTCTGCCGACAGCGGATCGACGTGGCGCAGGGTAAGGGGGACGGGCGGGCGCCGCTCGAGGTACCGGCGGAGAAACCAATAGGTCGGCACCGCGAGCCGCTCCAGCGTGGCGGCCGTAACCTGGCTCGTGAGAACAGGTTGGGCCCGACTGAGGTCCTGGGCCACGAAGCCCGGGCCGAAGACGATGGCAACCAGGAGGCTCAAGGCCAATCGGCGCACAACGTTAGGCAAGGCCAGGAGCAACCCCCGCCAACTCTCTCCCCCCCCGGCGCGCAACGAGGATGGGAGCCGGCCAAAGTAGCGCTTCAGGTAGTGTCGCATGGTGGCCGGCCGGCCGAACCCAACGTGGAGCGCGGTCTGTTCGACCGATCGTCTCTCGAAAATGAGGAAGAACGCGGCGGCCAGCAACCGGCACACCCGAAAAGTCGTTCGGGGGTCCGGGAGCGCAGCCCCATGAAAATGTCGGCCCATCGTTCGATGCGAGATCCCGACGGCACGGCACCCATCGTCCAGCGTGACCCGCCGATCGGAAGTCATCCACAACGTTACGAGACTCCGCACCTCGGGTGGCAGCGGTGCGAGCTCCTGGATGACTTGCTCTGCGGCCTCGTTAAGATCGCGGGGCCGCCCGATCGGTTCTCCCTTCGACACCGGGGCCTTTCAATGGTCGCGATCCGAACGTAGTCCTGCGGGATGCCGCAGGCAAACGGGCCAGACGGCCCCGGCCCGAGAATGCGCCAGAGGACGAAGAACAAGCGCTTGGCTTGAGCGAGACGGTTTCTTGACCCGTTAGGCGCTCTACCGAACGACCATCACCATGGTAGCGTGAGATGCCACCGATCTCGGAGCTCCTCGAATGACCATTCGGACGCCGTTTGCCACGTTGATTGGGGTTGCCTTGATCGCCGCCGCCGCGTTGGTTGTGATCATCGGCCGACGGCAACTGGAGCTGACCCGAGCCTACACGGAGCTCCGCGCCAAAGCGAGTTTGCCGTATCGGGGGTACGCCGTGCCCACCTTCCGGGCCGGTACGCTCGGCGGAGATTCGATCACGGTGGGTGAACTCCCCGACAGCGGCGGTCGGCAGGTGGTCTTCGTCTTCACGACCACCTGTCAATTCTGCAAGGCAACGCTGCCGATCTGGGCCGCGGTTGCCGACTCGATGACGAGGCTTGGATCCGGCACGGTTCGGGTGGTGGCGATCAGCCTCGACTCGGCCGCAGCGGCCGCCAGGTACGCCACCGAGCATCATCTCAGCTACCCGGTCCTCACGTTCCCCCACTGGAAAACCGCCCAGTTGTTCCGGGCCAGGGCGGTGCCAGAGACCGTGGTGTTGAATCAACTAGGGGAGGTGGTGTTCGCCCACATTGGCCGGCTCGAAGCGGGGCCGGCGCTTGACTCAGTCTACCTGGCAGCGCGCGGTGGGTTCGACGCGTTTGACCCACGGCCCCCCAAGGCCCCGCGGGTCGACGCGTCCGCCGTCGCTCCACCGCCGAGCCGACCGTGATCCATCCGGGATTCACTGGCGGTTCGGTATCACTTCACCGGAGGTCGTATCATGTCACGAGGAGCCAAGAAGTTGGGCGGTTGGGTAGCGGGTCTGGCGGTGGTCGGAGCCCTGGTATTCGGATTGACCGTGACGCTGGCGACGCCGGCGAACGCCATGACCTGTGCCAACGATGGGTGGAATTGGCTTGGCTATAAGGCCACCCCGGGTGCGTGTTTCACATCATGCAAGGCACTCCACCCTGAATTGGTTGAATATCGCTATAGCGTGCTGGGCTGTTGCACCTGCCTTTTCTAGGGTGTGTGGCGGCCCCGAAAGGGGCCGCCACCGCAACCCTCTCGCGCTACGGATTGAGAACGACCCCAGGGTTCCGCGCGGTTCGGACAAAATCGACGAAACCCGAGCGGGTATGTTGCAGCTTGGTGCCACCGGTTGGCGCTCGACGCCGGGACAGAGAGTAGTTCCACTCGGCCGCCTCGTCAGTGCTCCGGGCATTTGAACCGGCGCGGTCGATCGTCGTACTAACCAGCCTGGGGCACTCTTGATATTCCGCAAGGTAGTTGGTTCGAACCCAAAGCCCGTCTAACACCTTGGCCCGCGGAACCCGGACATAGTCGGCCGAGCCGGCGTGGTGGCGGCGCTCAAGGTCGCCAACAGCCAGTGGAAGCGCCAAGATTGCGACGGCCGAGCCGCTGGTCTGCCAATAAAAGCCATGGCCCTCCGAATAGCTCACCAACCCGATATCGATCAGGTTGGGCGCGCTCGGGTTGTCGACATCGGCGGGCCCGCTGAACTCAAAATTCGCATGCGAAAGGTCGATCCCGCCCGGGATGAGGGCCCGATGATCGATCGCGTCCGTCGCAATCACGGTGACGCCGCCGGGCGCGAGGGGATACTGGCGGCCGGTGCCGGGAAACCGGTTGAGGAATCGTGACCAGACGCCCTCCGGGTCTTGGGTGAATTGCAGGTTCGCCGCGCAGGGACTGATCGGAACATCAATATCCAGGTCGAACCCCGCGGCCAACGTCAGCCCGTCCAGATAGACTGTAGTATCGGCGTTGTTCGTGAGTTCGAGGAACCCACCCAGCTGATAGAGCGCTTGGCCGGGGACATAGTAGCCGTTGAACGCCCACTCGCTAATGACCAGGCCCTTCTGGCGGCTCGCCGGGACTGAAACCCGCTCCGCCCCGGACCCGCTCGACCGGACCACAGTCCGCGCGACAAATCCATTGGCATCGTCGGCCGCGGGCAGCCGGGTGCGCTCCGCAGCGGTCAGCCACCGACTGGCCTCCACGATGTAGTCACCCGGCAGTAAGTCCGGAATCGACACCACGCCGCCCGCCGCGCTAGTAAAGCCCCGCGGCGGGCGGCTCGAGTCCGTCGGGGTCATCGTCACCGTGAGGCCCGGAATCCCCGCCTGCCACCCCAGGGCTTGCGCCGCCGCCACATCCTCGGGGTCCGGCACGAGGGTCAAGGTGAACCCCGCCGGCGGCGGGGGCGGCGGCGTGATGATATCGGTGGTCCCGCCACAGCCGACCAGCAAGAGCGGCAGCGAAAATCGAAGACGGTTGGCGCGAAGACGGCCGGTCCCGCGATCCATAGGAGAGTCCCACGCAAGGGTACGATGATGCATACCCCGGCCCGTGGATGCCCGCAAGAGACCAGTTGAGGCCAAGCGCTTCGCTAGCAGGTCCTGTCCAGCTACTCGGCGGGTTTGGTCTGTCCGTCACTGAGGAGGCGTTCCGCAAAGTCCAATCGCTCTTCGACTTCAGCGAGCCGCTGGTAGGTGTGGTCGAGCTCGGCCAACCGGCGGTTGGTGTCTTCCATCAACGCCTGTTGCCGCTCGGAGAGCAGGCGCTGCTGCCGTCGCAGCACGATCGCAACCCAGGTTCCGCCCGTCACCATCCCGGTCAACAGTGCCCACACCACCACGTTCATCATGTCCTGAATCTAAGCCTTCCTCACCGTCCCGCCGCTGACCTGCCCCGCGAACGTTTGGGCGGCGGCGCGTAGAGATCCTTGAGGTCCCAGAGGATGACCTCCGGTCGGATCGCCGCGGCGGCCGCCCGGAACCCCGCCTCGAACCCGCCTGCCGCGACAAAGATGACCGGTGAATCCGGCCTGATGGCCCGGGCGGCCCACCCGACACCTGACCCTGCCAAGCGCTCCAGCATGGCCTCATGATGGTGAAGCCACCGGGCCCCGAGCGGAGACCGGTTCCACTTAACACCGCCGGTCATCACCCGCCCATCGGCCAATGGGGCAACGATGTCAATTTCAAGGGACCGCCGATTTCGGTCCTGCCCCTCCCACCGACCCCACTCCGCTAACACCGGGAGGCCTAACGCCGGCTGCTTCCGCATGTAGGCCTGCTCGGCCATCGGCTCGAAGAGGTGGCCGAGGTAGCTGTCGAGGTGCGGCCGGACCGAGTCACGCCACACCACTTTCGGGTCTTGGCGGGCCAACGTCGCCTGGATCGGCGCCACGAATCGATAGTAGAACCGGAGGGCGGGGTCGGCCAGGTGGTAGCGGAATGGAGCCGTCTTGCCGGCGCCGACGTTCCGCCGCTGACAGACCAACTCGAGGTCGACGAGCCGGGCGATCTTTTGTCGAAAGCCCTTGTCCTCCGTCAGGCCGGCCAGCTGGGCGATTTCGTTGAGGGTGGTCCGGCCATCGGCAATGGCGCGGAGGATCGCCGCATACGAGGTCGTGTCGCGAAGCCCCTGTTCCTGGAGCAGCACGGTTTCGACCAAGCCCCGCACCACCCCGTCGGGTGCCATCATCAGCCGAGCCACGTTGGCGGCCACCGATTGGCGGCGGTCGACTTCAGCGAGGTACCTCGGCATCCCGCCGAAGATCCCGAAGATCGCCGCTCGGTCCTCCAGCTGTGGGTACGGCACCATGGCGCCCGCATCCCAGTAGTCGAACGGCGCGATCCGCCGTTTCCAATCGAACCGGCCATGGAGCGGGGCGGCGGCGTCATCGAGCGCCTCCATCGTCCGGACCGCCGAGCCGGCCAGGACCAAGAGACGGGAGCGCCGAGGCCGGCGAGTTTCCCAGGCGGCGTTCAACTCACTGGCGACGGCGGCGATCCCTGCCGAGTCGCCGCCAAGGTACTGAAATTCATCAAGCACGAAGACGGTTGGTTCCACCCGGTCGTAGTCGAGCAGCATCCGAAACACCGTCCGCCAGGTCGGGTAGTCCGCGACCGCCAGCGACTGACCGGACCAGGCGGCGAATTCGGCGACCAACGCGCCGCGATTCTGGACGTCGGAGGTGTCCGAAGCCGTGAAATAGAACGCCCGCTCCCGGGGCCACAAGGAGGTCAGGAGGTAGGTCTTGCCGACTCGGCGCCGGCCAAACAGCAGGACCAGCTTGGGGGACCCGGCTTCGAGTAGCTCATCAAGACGGGCGCGTTCGTGCTCCCGGTTGATCAACGTCATCGGGGTCTCGGTCCGGTCTTCAGGCATCCACAACTATAGTAATAGGGCCTTGTTATGTCAAGGTCTTATAATGTCGTAACATTATAATTTGTGTTCCTCGCGGATGATTCGAGGCGGGCGGGGATCTTGTGCCACCGCCGCCACCTCTGGAGACTCCGATGGCCTTCCCCGCCCTCGTCTGACCGAAAGTGCGCAAGACCCGATTGTTGTGACCGATGTCACCGGCTGGGCCGGAGTCGCCGGTTAGCTTGGCAGATGCCCTTTGGATCCTACCTTCGCTCCATCGCAGTGGCTGTCGGTCTCTCGGCCTTCGCGGCGATCCTGGCGGCTCAGGAGCACCGACCTCAGAAACCAAATCTTCGGGCCGGGCCAACAATCGGCTTTTTTCGGGGGATTGTCGGGAGATCCTCGGTGTTCCCTCCCGCTCCGTCGGGTGTGCTAGTCGGCAGCTACCAACCTGACTATCCAAATCGGTTTCTTCGTGACGCGGTGACGCTGGGAGGATTGGTTGAGTTCGGCACTGAGGCACTGGCGCTCCAATTTCACCTCGAGCATCGGTCGGTCAAGGAGGCCTTTATCGTCGTCGACCCGGTCGCTCCGCCGATCGACGGGACATTCCGGAACTACCGAACCAGCGAAATTTCCAAACCGGCGGTGTTCGCGGCGGCAGGCCGAATCCGCCTCCGCCTCGTGACCACGGGTCCCCTATCATTGGCGGCGATCGGCGGGGCCTCAAGGCTGCTGGAGCGGCGCAAGACCGCGGTGCTGGCGGGGCTAGATGTTCGTCATCAGACCCGGATCGGGACCTGGTTTATCGAGGCGAAGGTTCAGCGGTACGGGACATTTTTCCAAGGGCTTGATCAACTGTACCGGAATGGCGTCGTGGTGTCCGATCCAGTGACCGACTATCACCGCTCGCTCGTGTCGGGCGCCGTCCGCTTTGGCCTTCTACCGGGACGCCATCATTGAGAACGATCGCAACCCAAGTTCCGCCTTGATCGATGGCGGGGCCCTGACCGCTCCGGACAACGCCGTCTTCGATCCGGCCACCAATCGATGGGTGGCGGAGAATGAGGGTGTGCCGCCGGATATCGAAGTCCTGATCGACGCCAAGATGGTGGTGGCGGGCCGGGATGCCCAGTTGGAGCGAGCGGTTCAGGAAACGATGCGGATGGTGACGGCAGCGGGAAGCCGGAAGGTGGTGCCGCCGCCGTTTCCGCGGCCGTCGAAGCGGCCGGGGCGGCCATAACGCCACCCCGGCCCGCGCCGACCTATCTCATCGAGCGACACTCAGGTTGGGATTGTTGTTCCGCTCGATGTCGGGAAGCGGAAGACAGCGTTGATTGCCGTAGTTTCCGCCCTGTGGGTGCACCGTCCCGGCCGCTGGATCGAGCGGGAGGTTGTAGCGGAGAATGTCATAGGACCGATGGCCGTCCGCGAAGAACTCGCGGCGCCGTTCATCGATGATCTGGGCCTTGATCACCGTGGGGTCGGTGCTGGCAAAGGTGGCCGGCAGCCCCACCCGGGTGTGCAAGGCGTTGATGATTCCAACGGCCTGTTGGCCGCCCACCGCTTCGGCCAAGATCAGCTGGGCCTCGATACCGGTCGCGAGCGCGATCGGCGAGTCCTGCAACGGATACTTCGAGGTCAGCCAAAGCCGCCGGGTCGGATCGGCGGAGGGCCGGCCGGCATCGGCCACCTTGAGCCGGGGATCGGCAACCCCATCGAACGTTAGGTTCCGGAACGGCGCTGAGACGATCATGCCGTTGGTCCGGAAATGCATGTTGGTCAGCTGGTTCTGGCTCCGGAAGGCCGCCGCGTTGAAGTTGGCGTTCCAGACAAAGTCCGCCGGGATGCTTCCGGCATCCTGACCCGCTTCGGCGAGCTTGCCGAGGTTGAGGCGCGCCCGGGCTCGGCCCACCGTAGCCATCCGGGCCAGTTCGGGCTTCCCGGCCGCCGTGGCGGCGGCAATCGCCTCGGTGAACTTGGCCTCGGCCCCCTGGAACACCTGGGCCGGGGTCAACTCGGGTCCCTGGTCGATCGCCGCTGAGCAGAAGCCCTCGCCTAACAGGATTCGGCTGTATCCGCCGTACGCCAACGCGGTCGCGATCAACTCTTTCTTTCCCGGAACTTCCGCGTCAGTCCAGCCATTCAGCAACGCGAGGGCATTGTCCGCGGTGTACCGGGCGGTCGAGATCGGGCGGTAGGTGCCGAGCGACACCTGGCTGGCCAGGCAATTCCCAACCGCATAGGTGCCGCTGCTGGCTTCCTGGGTCCGCCGGTCCCAGTCGAAGAACAACGCGGCACCGCCGGCGCTCTCGAACTCATCGGCCAGGAGGCCCATCCCGACGACATAGGCGCCGAGGGCGCATTCGAAGTCGGACACCGCCCCGTTGACGATCAGCTGGGCGTTGGCCGGATTTTGGAGGGCCTCCTCGGTGATCTGAGTCTGGGTCTGGACATCGAGCAAGCCGCACCCGACGGTTCCGGCGCTGAGCCCGATCAAGGCGACCAGGGCGAGACGTTCGGATCGAAAGTGAGTCATCATATCGGTATCGCTCCTGTCGCTCAAAAGGTGAGACTGATGGTGGTCTTGAACTGCGCGAGCTGAGGGGTCTGGCCTTGATCGACCCGAACATATTGCTCGCCGACGAAGAACGATTCGGGGTCGATGCCGGTGTAGCCGGTCCAGGTGTGGAGGTTCCGGGCCGACAGGGTGATTCGCGCGGCCGAAGCTCGGAACGACCGGGCCCAGCGTTCGGGCACCGTGTAGCTGACCGAAATTTCCCGGAGCTTGGCAAAACTGGCGTCTTCGATGAAGGACGACCGATAGGTTGATCCGAACGCGTCATCGGCCAAGACGATCGGATCGACGCCGGCCCGTTCGTAGTTCCGGAGACAGGTCTTGAAGATCTGGCACTGGGCTCGGGCTTTGTTCTGGGTGATGAAGGCGCCGAGCTTGAAGTCGACCATGGTGAAGAATTGGACCCGTTTCATCAGCGTGATGCTGGTTTGGAACGAACCCTCGCGATCGGGGGTCGTCCGTCCGGCATAGACCCGGGGCGCGGCCGGATTGCCGGCGGCGTCGAAGCAGGGCGTGGTGCCTCCCTTGCCGTCGTCACAGAGCGAGCCGGTTCTGATCGGCCGGTTGTCGGCGTCGAGTTGGACGTCGACGACCTTGCGGACCCAGTTGCCTCCCAGAGGGTAGCCCACCGCGTGCCGTTGATCGACCCGGGGGGTTCCGAACAACTGGACGATGTTGATGAAGTCGACCCCGCCAAGATCGAGGACTTTGTTCCAGTTCTTGGAGAAGTTGAAGGCAAGGTCCCACGCCAAGTTCGGCTTGCTGATCGGGGTGGCCCGGAGCTGCAGTTCGACGCCCCGGTTCTGGATCTTGGCGGTGTTGACTAACAACGATCCGGGGAATCCGGTCGACGGCGAGATGTCGCGGTTGAAGAGGCCGCCGACCGTCTTTTGGGAATAGAATGTGAAGTCGAGCGAAACCCGGTCGCTGATCAGGCCGGCGTCGAAACCCAACTCCAGCTCCTTGCCCCGTTCCGGCTCGAGGTCCGGGTTGCCGGGAGATGCCGGAGTGACCGCGCCGCCACCGTTGCCGCCGGTGGCCGGGGTATAGGTTCGGAGCGAGGCAAACGCATCGGGCTGCTGGCCGGTCTCGCCGTACGCCGCCCGAAGTCTGAGGCTCGAGATGAACGGCACCTTGAAGAACGGCTCTTCATTGAGGACCCAGCTCGCGCTCACCTTGGGATAGGTGACGTAGTTGAAATTCTTGCCGAACGCGCTGTTGTCGTCGGCCCGGATCGCACCGGTCAGAAAGAACCGGTTCTTGTAGCCGATCTGCTGCTGGACGAAGGCGCCGAAGGTGACGTTGGTAATCAGATCCTCGCCGGCAAAGAAGCTATTGGTGGCGGCGTTGATGTTCTCGAGCCCGGCGGCCGGAAATCCGGCACCAGAGGCGCTCAGCAGGTAGCTCCGCCGCCGGAAGTACTGGACGCCGGCCGAGGTGGTTGAGGTGATGGTCTTGCTGACATTGGCCTTTGCGTTGGCCACGTAATCGAAGGTCGTGGTGCTGAGGTCGTTCCGGAACACCGACTTTGCTCCACCCAAATCGGTCGGGGAACTCAGAAACTCCCGGGCCGCTTGGTTGGGGACCCGGGCCAACTCCGTATTGTCTTCGCCGACCAAGTCGAGTCCGACGGTCAACCGGTGATTGAGCCACGGAAACGGACGATGGTTGAACTGGACGCTGCCGATCAGCCGGCCGATTCGCTGCGACGCTTGGAAGTTGTCCCACAAGGTTTCGGGCGGATAGTCGAGGAAGCCTCGAAAGGGCGTGCCGACGAGCGACGGCGCCCCGAAGAGGGCCTCGACGATGACGCCGCCACCGCCCTCGTAGTTTTGGTTGAGTTTGCTCTGGGTCAGCGCGAAGGTCGAGACGACGTCGAGGGTCGGGGTTGGCTTGACGGTCAGGCTCACGTTGGTGTTGAACCGCCAGAGGTTATTGGTCGGTTCGATGCCGAGGTCCCTCTCGTACGAGGTCCCGATCCGGTACTGGGTCGTGGCCGATCCGCCGCTCAGGCTGGCGTGGTAGCCCTGGGTCGAGCCGTTTCGGAAGAGCGGGGTCCCGCGAGCCTTTTCCAAATCGACCAGGTTGACGGAGACCACCTTCTTCGCATCATCCAGGCCATAGAGCGGCCCGATTCGCTCGGCGGCGTTCTGGAACCAGTTGGTTCCCTGAGCCGTGCTCATCGTAAAGACCGGCTTTCCTTCCTTCCCTCTCTTGGTCATGATCTGGATCACGCCGTTCGACGCCTCGGTGCCGTAGAGGGTGGCGGCCGCCGGACCTTTGATGATCTCGATGCTTTCGATGCTTTCGGGGTCGATGTCGTTGATCCGCGACACAATCCCCGAACTAAACCCCTGCACCTGGACGCCGGTGCCCTGGCCGTTGTTGATCCGGACCCCGTCGACATAGAGGAGCGGCGTATCGTTCAAGGCGACGCTGGAGGAACCCCGAACCTTGATCCGGGCCCCGCTACCAACCGAGCCGCTGCCCTGGAGGACCGCGACGCCGGGCGCTTTGCCGTTGATCAAGTTGGAAATGTCCTGCGGCGGCGCCAACTGGACGACGTCGCTGGCGCTGATCGAGGAGACCGCGTTCCCAATGGTTCGCTTCTGGACCGCGTCGGCCGTGCCGGTGACCACGATTTCATCGAGCCGGACCGGGGCTGGGGTCAGGGTAACCCGGACGTCGTTGTCGCCGACCGTCAGGGTTTGGGTCTGGGGCTTGTACCCGATCAGGCGGAAGCCGGCGACGACGGTGGTGCCCGTGAGACCGGTCAGTTTGAACCGGCCTCGGCTGTCGGTCACGACGGCCTGGGTCCCGCCCTCGACCGTGACCCGGACCTGAACCAAGGGCCGCAGGGTCCCGGCATCGACTACCGACCCCGCGACTTCCTGTCCGAACGCTGCCGAGGCAAGGGTGGAACAGAAGACAACGCCGGCGCAGAGAGCTTTTCTGAATCTCATGATGGTGACCTCCCGGACGATAAGTTGGAGCTGCGAACCGAATACTGTCGTCGAAAGTGAATGCAAATTTAGCTGCAATTTGGACCGGCCGGACAGGCGGCGCAAGGCGCGTCGTTCAGGAATGCTGATATCGTGTCGTCTGAGTGGGGCCATACGGTTGGGGTGCTTCGGGGTTTCACAGGCCAATAGAGTCGATGAACCCCCGCTCGGCCCGGTGCCCGGCGGCGGTCGAGTGGACGACGGGCCGCCGGCCGAGGTAAGTTGGTCGGACATCGTCACCTGCGGGTCCCTCTTGCGTCGAAGCTCCACGTTGTTGCTCTGAGGATACTCCCTGGAACCCCGCCTCTCAGTGATCGTTCCGGCCCACCAGGCCGCCGATCTCCTCACCGATACTCTTGCCGCCCTCCGCCGGAGTGACCCGCCAGGGGTTGTTTGGGAGCTCGTGGTGGTTGACGACGGCAGCAGTGACCGAACGGCCGAGGTTGCTGCCCTATGGGCCGACCAGGTAATTCACCTTGAGGCGCCCGCGGCCGGACCGGCCCATGCGAGGAATGCCGGCGCCCAGGTGGCCAAGGGAGAGTGGCTGCTCTTCGTCGACGCCGACGTCCGCGTCGGTCCCGACACCCTCCGGAATTTCTGGCAAAGTGCCCAGGCCCACCCCGGGGCCGGGGCGATCTTCGGGGCGTACGACGACAGGCCTGAGTCGCCCGGACTCATTTCTCGATACCGGAACCTGCTCCATCGGTACGTGCACCTCCGGGGGGCGGGGCCGGCGGAAACGTTCTGGGCCGGTCTTGGCGGGGTCCGAGCCGATCGGTTTCGCCAGGTTGGCGGGTTCGATGGGTCGCGGTATCCGCGCCCCCAAATAGAGGACATTGAATTCGGGTACCGGCTGCGGGATGCCGGCGTCGCCATTGTGTTGGATCCGACCATCGAAGGTACCCATCTCAAGCGTTGGACCTTCGGCCGGATGGCGCCGACCGACTTTCGTGACCGGGCCCTACCGTGGGCGCGACTACTCCTCGAGCGATGGGGGAAGCGAACCCCAACCCTCAACACGGCTCCGCAAGAGCAGGTCCGAGTGGCGGTCGCCGGGGCGGCGTTGGCGACCGCGGCGGCGGGGGTGCTTTGGCTTGACGCCCGACTGGCCTGGGCCAGTCTTGGCTTGCTCGTGCTGTTGGCGGCTTTGGGTTTCCCGGTGCTGCGATGGTTCGCCGGGCAGCGGGGTGTGGGATTCGCGATGGCGGCGGTGCCGCTCCTGTGGTGGTACTATCTCGCCAATGCAGCGGCCACGAGTGTGGCTGTTTTGGCGCACTGCAGTCGGATTGAGCCGCCTGCGGCGATTGGGTGGCGCCCCCGGCATTGGGCCGTTGTGATGGGGCTCCTTGTGGCGGCGACCGCCGTCGGATGGAAAACCCGGGCCCCTGATGTTGGGGTTGGCGGAGACGAGGCCACCTACATCGCGCTGAGTCACTCCCTCGATCAGGGCCGGTACCGGGACGAATTCATCGCCGGTTCGCCTCTCCATGCCAAGTATCCTCCGGGCAACCCGCTTTGGATTGGGGCAATCCGTCGGTTGGCGGGGCCGAGTCTCGAGTGGCTTCGAGGTGCCAATCTGGGCCTGCTCATCCTCGTCGCTCTTCTGGTTGGGGACGCGGTCCGCCGGCTGGCGGGTCCTTGGCCCGGCGTCCTGAGTGTCGGACTGGTGTCGCTCTGTCCGTCGCTCTTGGATGTTTCCGGGACCGGGTTGTCCGAGGCTCCGTTTGTGATCGTGACGGTCGCGGCACTGTGGGTGGCCTTTCGGGGTGACGGCCGGTCCGATCGCGATCCGTGGATCGTCTCGGCTTTGGCGTTCGCGAGCTTTCTGATTCGGACGGCCGGCGTTGCCTTGGTCGTTGCGATCGGGATCGAGGCGTTGCGGCGTCGGCGGTTTCGATTCGCGCTGATCTACGGTGTCCTGTCGATCGTGATCGTGGGTGGTTGGTTCGCCTACGGAGTCCAAGTCGCCGGTACCACTGGTGGTTCGACCTACTCGGCCGACCTCCGGCACATTGGCCGGCCGGGCCTCGAGGCTCCGCACGGGAGGGCGTTGGGTTTTCTGGTGCAGACGTTAGGCAACATCACCGGCTACCTTCACGCGATGCCGTGGGCCCTCGGTATTCCGGGTCTCCACAGGATCGGCGCGGACCTCCCCTTCATTGTTCTGCTGATTGTCGTTGCCACGATCGGATTCTTCGTTCTCGCCCGGCGCTGGCCGCTCGCGGCGATCCACGCCCTCGTCTATGGCGTGGTGCTGGTGGTTTGGCCGTGGATGGACGAACGCCTGATGTTCCCGGTGATCCCCGTGGTGAGCGCGGCCCTGGTTCTGGGCGGCCTCGGGGTCGCGAATGCTCTGCCGAAGAGGATGGCGGCCGGCGTCTACGGTCTCCTCATTCTCGCGCCTCTTGTGGTGGGCGCGAGCAGCCTGGTGCGCAACCGGTCGATGTTGAACTGCGATCGCACCAATCCCTACGATGATCCTGATTGTTTCGGTCCCGATGCCCGCGGCCTCGTCGCGGCCGCCCGGTTGATCGGCGCGAATGCCGCCGACTCAACTGTCGTCGCCACCGCCAAGCCGGCGACGGTGTTCTATTTTAGTGGCCATCGCACGGTTCCGCTGAAGAGGCTTACGGCGACCGAACCATCGTCCGGAACCAAAGGTGGATGGTTTGGCGGGGTCGATCTGATCCTGCTGAGTCGAGTCGACCGGGGGGTAGGCGACCCGGGCAGCGTCGCCATGCTGCAGCGTCATTGTAGCGACCTCGAAGTGTCGGTGCCCCTCTCCCTTGGGGCGCTCATCCTGGCGCCTAGGAGCCCTCACGCGACCGGGGCCAACGCGTGCGCCGCGTTGGCGGCCCACGCACGGTAGGTCGAACCGATCCGGGCACCGATTCGGCCCGGTCGCTAGATCGCGATCGCCCAGGGGAGGGGAACGAGAAAACCTGATTGGCCGGCGGCCCTATTGGCCCACAAAATCGATGAACCCTCGATCGGCGTTGGCCCCAACCAACTTGACCCGGACCCGGTCGCCGACGTCCATGCCTTGCTGGCCCTTGATCACCATGCCCTCGGCCGATGGGTGGAGGGTTCGCACAAAGGTGCCCTTGGCGTTGGCCCCCGTCACGATGGCGTCAAACGTCTCCCCAACCCGAGTCGCCAGGTAGAGCGCGGCTGCCTGTTTCCGGCAGGTCCGTTCCACTTTCTTTGCGGCGTCTTCCATCTTGGTGCATCGGGCGGCAATAGCATCGAGCTCGGCGTCCTGATAGGACGCGGATTTGGCCCCCATTGCGGCTTTGACAAGGCGCTGAGTAATCAAGTCGGCATAGCGACGGTTCGGCGCGGTGGAATGGGTATAGTCGTCGACCGCGAGCCCGAAGTGGCCGTCGCTCGTTTGGCCGGGGCGCTGAATCTCATAGAGACCGGGGCCCATCAGTTTCACGATTGACATCGACAGATCCGGGAAATGGTCCGGATCGGCCGTTCGCCGCCGGGCGATGAACTGAGCCAGGGCAGCGGAGTTGGGGGCTTCCGGCAGGGTATCGCCTAACGCTTTTGCCAAGACTACCATCCGGTCCCACCGCTCGGGCGCCTTGACGACCCGCCGGATCGACGACACCTGCCGGTCTTCGAGCAGCTTGGCCATCGCGACGTTGGCGCAGATCATGAAATCCTCGATCAGCATCGTCGCCCGGTTTTTTCGGTGGACCGCCAGGTCGGTGATCCGGCCGTTGGTGGTGACGGCGGTGGTCTCGATGGTTTCGAGGTCGAGCGCCCCGGCCCGGTGGCGCTGGCCCCGCATGGCCCGGGCTACCCGATCCTGCATTCGCAACTGGTCGGCCAGCGCCCCGGAGGCGGCGATTTTCGCCGGGGCCGGGCCCCGGTCTTCGAGCCAGGCCCCCACGCTCGGATAGTCGAGTTGGGCATGATTGTGGATCAGCGCCTGATACGCCTCTCGCGCCGATACCGTGCCATCGACCTCGACGGTCAGTTCGATCACGACGACAAGCCGGTCGACCGCCTCGTTGAGTGAAGTCAACCCGGTCGAGAGGGCTTCGGGCAGCATCGGGAACATGGTGACGCCGCAATAAACCGAGGTGGTGTTCCGGCCCGCGTGGAGATCGGTGGCGCTGGCCTGGGTCACCAGACTATCGACGTCGGCAATCCCGACCATCACCTTGGTCCGGCCGTTCGGCAGGTCCTCGACGTATTCGACCTGGTCGAGGTCGCGGGATTCGGGGTTGTCGACCGAGGACCAGAGCAGGTGGCGAAGATCTCTGGCCTTGGGTGCGGCGGGCCGCGCTCCAGCGAGCGCGGCCACTTCTTTGCGAGCGGCTTCGGGGAAATCCGGCTCGAAGCCCTCGCGGATCATCTCATGGCGAGCGGCATCGCGCAGATCGGGTTGAATCACGAACCCTTTTTGCTCCGGGCCTTCCATTCGGTGAGGAGCCCCGCGTCGCGCTCAAGCTCGAGTTTGAGCTCCTGCTGTCGGGCCACCGGCTCGGCCTTGAACCATTCGAGCGTGTCCAGTGCGGTCACGGCCAAGGGACGAAACTTGAGGCCGGCCGCGATCCCGCGGTTAGAGCGCACATGCACCGCACCCCGAGCCTTGCCTTGGTAGGGAACCCACATCGGGAACCCGACTTTCTTCTCGGTCAGGAATGCCTCGTCGAGCCACGTGAACCCGACCCGAGCGCTGGTGATGGCCCGGATGCCATAGAGGAATTCGGCCATCGAGAAATCGTCTTGGGCCGGGCCGGCCGCGTTGTAGGTGCCGGAGGTTCCCCGCTCGACCGAATGGATCGTGAACTCGGCCAGGTCGCGGACATCGACCGTCTGGACCGGGTTGACCATGGCGCCGGGAGCAATGACCTCGCCGCCGCGATCGATCCGAACCGGCCAATAGGTAAACCGATTGGTCGGGTCGCCGGGGCCGGAAACGATATGAAGCCGAAGGATGGTGCTCCGGGGCCCGTACGCTTCGCGCACCGCTTGCTCGCACAGCACCTTGAGCGGCCCGTAGAACTTGTTCACGTCCTCGCTCTTCGGATCGGCGATCGGCAACAGGGGCGAATCCTCGTCGATTTCGTCGATGTCGAACCCGTAGACGGAACCGGTCGAGATAAACAGGTAGCGGCCGACCGCGTCTTTCAAGAGGTTGGCGGAGTCACGAACGTGACGGGGGACGTAGCCGCTGTTGTCGATTACCGCGTCCCACTTCCGGCCCTTCAAACTGTCGAGCTTGCCGTCGCGGTCGCCGGTCAGGGATTCGACACCGGGGAACATGGTAGGGCTGGTCTTGCCGCGATTGAACAGAGTGACTTCATGACCCCGATACATGGCGTACCGAACCATGTGGGGCCCGATGAACCCGGTGCCGCCGAGGATCAGGATCTTCTGGGCCTTGGACGCGGGCAGAACCGGAACATGCGGGGCCCGAACACCAAGTTTCGGGAGGAGCAACCCCCCGGCGGAAACCGCCAGGGAGCGCTCGAGAAATTCGCGACGAGTATTGGTCACTTCTTGACTTCGAACTCCTGTTCGCCGGCCGGCATGCCGTTCAGCATGATGGCGACCTTGTACTTCCCAACCGGCCAGGCGGACTTCTTGGTGATATGGAATTCCGTCGTGGCGGGGCCGGTCGGGGCGATCGCGACACTGCTGGTATCGACGACCTGACCGGTCTGGAAGGTCCATTTGGCCGACAACGTCGCGGCCGACGCCACGCCGGTGGTGCCGATCGAAGCGTAGATGGTGTCCTTGACCCCGAACGTCATGGTGGCGGCCGTAACAGCCTTGTCGGCTCCGATGGCCTTACCAAGCTGAATTCCCGCAACGGCGACCGGCGGAGGCGGGGCGGGCTGGACCACGACTGGTGGAGCCGGCGGTGGCTCTTTCTTCTTGCAGCCGCCCGCGACAACCGCCAAGCCGAGCAGTGCGATACCAAGGTGCCGAGAGACGAATTGCATCAGGTGGTTCCTCCAAGGTCGGGAATGACGAGGACCTGACCGGGCTTGATGAGGTCGGGATTGGCTCCGATGACGGCTTTGTTGGCCTCGTAGAGCTGCTTCCATTTGCCGGTGTGCCCGTAGTAGGTCTTGGCGATCTTCGAGAGGCTATCGCCCTTTCCGACGGTGTGGGTCTTCGGCTCCGCCTTCTCCGCCGGCGGCGTGGGAGCGGTGGATGATCCGCTACCCTGGACGTCCGAAAAGTCGGGCCATGGTTCTTTGGGTTGGGTCATTGGGTGCGTCCTAAGATGAGGGGTAAAACGGCGACGGGAGAGGATACTCACGTTTGGCTGGTCCTGCCACCGGTGGCCCAAGAATCGACCGGCCTTGGCGGTCGGCATCTAGGCCCTTGTCAGGCCCTAAACCATTATCCGGCATTGGGTTGGCCGACTTTTTGCAACGGCGTTATACTTAGGATCAGCTTGTTTGGATACCGAATGAGGAAGCCGCTATGCCGACCGAGACCGTGCCGCCCGAAGATCCCGCCCGTTTGGCCGAATTCGATGCCCGTTTGGCGAGGGATGAAACCATCGAACCGAAAGACTGGATGCCCGAGAAGTATCGAAAACAACTGACTCGGATGATGTCGCAACACGCCCATTCCGAAATCGTGGGCATGTTGCCCGAGGGCAATTGGATTGGGCGGGCGCCGAGTCTCCGCCGAAAGATGTCGCTGATCGCCAAGGTCCAAGATGAAGGGGGACACGGCCTTTACATCTACTGCGGCACCGAAACCCTCGGTACCGATCGGTCCGAACTGATGGATCAGTATCTCTACGGCACCGCCAAGTATTCCAGCATCTTCAACTACCCGACCTTGCAGTGGGCGGACATGGGTGTGATCGGGTGGTTGGTGGATGGGGCCGCCATCGTGAATCAGACCATGCTGGCCCGCGCCTCCTACGGGCCCTACTCACGAGCGATGGTCAGGATTTGCAAAGAAGAGAACTTCCACAAGCGGCAGGGCTATGAGCTCTGCGCCACCTTGGCTCGTGGCACGCCGGCCCAGAAGGCGATGGTCCAGGAGTCGGTCAACCGGTGGTGGTGGCCGTCCTTGATGATGTTCGGTCCCCCTGACAAGGATTCGCCCAACAGCGGCGATCTGCTCAGGTGGAAGGTCAAGCTCAAATCGAATGATGACTTGCGGCAACGGTTTGTGAACCTGACCATTCCGCAGGCCAACGCGATCGGCTTGACGGTGCCCGACCCGGCCCTGGCGTACAACGAGGCGACCAAGAACTGGGATTTCGGCCCGATCGATTGGGCGGAGTTCAAGCAGGTGATCGCCGGCAACGGCCCCTGCAATCGCGAGCGGATCGCCGCTCGTCGCAAGGCGCACGAGGATGGCGCCTGGGTCAGGGAAGCCGCCGCCGCCTATGCGGCGAAACAGCAGCCGGCGGCCGGTCAGGCCGCCTAACCGACGGGAATTGCGATGGCAGCAGAGACAAACGGGGTCGGCCAGTGGCCCCTCTGGGAAGTCTTCACCCAGCCGCCCGGCGGGAAACCGCACGAGCACGCGGGTAGCGTTCACGCACCGGATGCCGAGATCGCGATGCAAAATGCTCGCGACGTCTATACCCGCCGGGGCGAAGCGGTGAGCCTCTGGGTCGTGCCGAGCACCGCGATCGTGGCCTCGGCGCCGAGCGATGCGGGCCCGTTTTTCGATCCTGGCAACGACAAACCCTATCGGCACCCCCAGTTCTACAAGACACCCCGCGGCGTGAAGGTGTTTTGATGGCGCCGTTCGAGTATCTCCTCCGGCTTGGCGACGACCGGCTGATCCTGGGGCAACGGAACGCAGAGTGGTGCGGACACGGGCCGATTCTTGAAGAAGACATCGCGATCGCGAACATCGCGCTCGATCAAATCGGACAGGCCGAATTGTTCCTCACGCTGGCGGGACGGGCCGAAGGGGCCGGTCGGGATGCCGATGCGCTGGCCTACTGGCGCGACGAAACCCAATTTCGAAACCTCCAGTTAGTCGAGTTACCCCGCGGCGATTTTGCCTTCACGATGATGCGGCAGTTCTTGTTCTCGGCCTGGAGTCATTTCGTGCTCGAGGGCGTGGCCAGGTCACCGGATGAGGATCTGGCCGGTATTGCGGCCAAGGCCGGCAAGGAAAATCGGTACCATCTTCGCCACACCAGCGAGTGGGTCGTTCGGTTGGGTGGCGGAACGGACGAGAGCCACCGCCGGGCCCAAACGGCCCTCGATGAGTTGTGGCCGTGGACGGTTGAGTTCTTTGCCGAAGACGAGGTCGAGCGGGCGGCGGTGGCCGCCGGGCATGCTCCCTCGGTGGCCGGTCTCAAACCGCAGTGGCACACGATGGTGGCCGATGTCATTACCCGCGCCACCCTGACGGTCCCGACGACACCGGGCCGGATGGTCGGCGGCCGCCAAGGCCGCCACACCGAGTACCTCGGCCGGCTCCTGGCCGAAATGCAGATCGTGGCTCGCTCCCACCCGGGAGCGACGTGGTAACCACCGCCGGCGAGGCCCGGGTCTTCGAGATCTTGCAAGAGGTGCTCGATCCGGAGGTTCCAGCCATCAGTGTGGTCGATCTCGGAATCGTCCGGGGCGCCGATGTCGACGGAACCAAAGTGACGGTCCGAGTTACTCCCACCTACTCAGGTTGCCCGGCCACCCAGGTGATCGAACGGGAGATCGCCGAGGCCTTGAAGCGACACGGCTTTACCGAGGTCGTCGTCAAGACGGTGTTCAGCCCGCCGTGGACCAGTGATTGGATTCGGGAGGACGCCCGCGAGAAACTCCGAGCCTACGGGATCGCGCCGCCGGGCAAGGCTCCAGGCGGCCTTGATCTGGTGACGTTGGGTGGCCCGACCAAGGCGGTACCATGTCCCTATTGTGGGTCGTCCAATACCTCGCGCCAAAGTGAGTTTGGGTCCACCGCCTGCAAGTCGATCCACGTCTGCCATGCCTGCCGCCAACCGTTTGAACATTTCAAAGCGATCTAGAGACTGAGCGGTTCGATCACGCCGGTGAGGGTGTCTTTGCCGAGGGTCAGGTAGAGGTGCCGTTCGGTAATCGAGAGATCGAACTTGAGTCGCCGGTCGAGGCGGGCAACCAGCTCGGCGATCATCGGACGGTCCATCGCATAGAGCTCGAGCTCGTCGGCCCGGTGGATTCGTTCGCCGGTCAGGGCCTTGAGCAGGGTCGAGGGGTGCTTGTGGGTGTAGACCGCCACCCGGGGCGCGGCCTTACTAGCCCGGTGGAGGCGGGCGGCATCCGGGGTCCCGATCTCGATCCAACTCTTCCAGGCTCCGGTTAGGTCTCGCACGGTAATCGCCGGCTCGGTGGTGTCTGAGACCCCGGCCGAAAATGCGATTCCTTCGGTGTACTCGAGACAATAGACCAAGACGCGGGCAACCAGGGATTCCTCGGTTTCCGAGGGGTGGCGCGCCACCCGGATGCCTAACGTCTCGTACACCCCACGATCCATGTCCGCCAGTTGGATGTCGAACGTGTAGATCGTCGAGCCGAGGGCCATCGAGACTCAGCGCGGGGCGTGGAGTAGCGCCACGGCCCTGGCAAGCCCGGGGTCACGGCCGGCCTTGAGATCCGAGTCGGCAAACACCGGGGCCGCGATGTCGGGCGGAATCCCCGGCCCGTCAAAGGTCGAGCCATTCGCTGCCCGAAACACCTCGTTCGGAAGTCCGAAGGACCAGCCGTTGGGTAACCGCCGCCCCAGCACATCGGAAAAGACCCCTTGGGTGTTCTCGCCGAGCCGGAGCACCTTGGGGATCCGCCCCATTAAGGCTTGAGTCGTGGTTTCGCCGGCGCTGATCGTGAGCGGCCCGATCAACTCGACCACTGGGCCCTTGAAACTGGGCCGGGAACTGGGCCGAACCGTGCTGGGCTGACCGGGTGTCCACTTGTTGCGATCAACCGGGTCGATCCGGGCCTCTTTGGCGTACGCCACGTACTCGCTCGTCGCCAGCCGTGATGCGAGGGCCAGGCCGTACGGGTCGGCCCCACCAAAGTTGATTCGGACGTCGATGACGAGCCCTCGGAGCTTGGGGTCGGAGAATACGGTGTCGAGGGCGGCCTCGAGTGCGACCAGACCCGCCGCAAAGTCGCCGTCTTTGGTGTAGCCGCTTTCCGAGAGGAATCTGAGGTAGCCCGTGGAGTCGTCGAGGTGGCCGTATTGGACTTGGTCGTTGCACCACTTCCTGAGCTGCCCGATCAGGCGCTTGTCGGTGACCGCGAGAATTCCGGGCAGGTCTTTGGTTCGGAAATTCGAGATCCCGCTTTTGACGACCCGGTCCGTGCCGGCGCGGAATCGGTGAAACTGCCGTTTGATCGAGTCGGCGTTGATGAAGGTGTGGGCATCATCGAACCGGGCAATCATGTCCGACATGATCTCGAACAGCTGGGTCGGGGTCGTCTCGGGCCCTATCCGAGTCCGCGCGGCCGCAACGATGGCCTGCCAATCGGCTCCCTTTTGGTCGAACAGGATGTAGTGCTCGGCCCAAGTCTGGGCGAAGACTTCGAAGTTGCCGGCCGGCGTGTCGGGGGTTGGTTGGTCGCACACGGCCGGCCGCCGGGCAATCCGCCGGATCGTCATATAAGAAGCGGCGCCGTCGCTCTTCAGTCGCTTCTGGGTCGAGTCCACGCCCGTGACCGTCAGTACCTGCCCATCGGTCTGGTAGGCCGACTCGGCGCCCGGAGGCGTCGCGGCTTGGCGCGCCGCCTTGAACGACGGCAAGCAGGTCGTCTGGGTCACTTCGTAGGCCTGCAACGAATCGGAGCCCGTGGATTCGAAGACGAATCCGTAGCCGTCGGACTGCCACACTCCCGCTAAGCCGGTCGGCGCGGGCGCCGCGGTTGGTTTGGGAGTGCCGCAGGCAGCTGCACCGAGGATGAGGCAGAAACCGGAACCCAACGTATTTGATCGCATGGCCAAAGAAACCTCCGACCCCGGTCTTTGGGAAGCGCCGGGCCTCCTGCCCTGACAGAATCCGCACTACATTCACGGTAGCATGATGCCTCCGACCCCACTCGATCCAGCAGCCGTTGTTCTCGGCGGCGTCACCGTGACCTACGGGGAGACTCCCGTCCTTCGGGACGTGAGCCTCGGATTGGCCGCTGGGCGGACCCACGTCGTTCTCGGACCGAGTGGGTGCGGAAAGTCGACCCTGCTTCGTTGCCTAACGGGTATTTTGGTTCCCCGCCTGGGTACGGTGACCGTCCTGGGCCGGCCGGTCGAGCCGGCTTCGACCCCGGGCCAGCGGGATGCCAACCATGCCACCGGTCTCGTGTTGCAGGATGGGGGACTCTTTCCCCACCTAACGGCCCGGGCTAATGTGACCCTTCCAGCCGAGCTGAACCGCTGGCCGACGAACCGGATCGAAGCCCGACTGGCGGAACTCGAGGCCTTGGTGCGGCTTCCGGCATCGCTTCGCGGTCGGTACCCGCGGGCGTTGAGCGGCGGCCAACGGCAGCGAGTTGCCTTGATGCGAGCCCTGTTCCTCGACCCGCCGCTTCTCCTCCTCGATGAGCCGCTCTCGGCTCTCGATCCGCTGAGCCGGACCGACCTCCAGCACGAGCTCAAAGCGATCGTCGCGGCGCTTGGCAAGACGGTGGTGCTGGTGACGCACGACATCCCGGAAGCCCTTTTCCTGGCCGACACCGTGACCTTGTTGGATGACGGCCGAGTGGCGCAGCACGGCTCGGGCCCCGATCTGATCCGGCATCCGGCGACTGACTGGGCCCGCTCCTTCATGCAGGCCGCCGTTCCCCGGTGGCGGCACCTGCTCGGCGTCATTGACGGCGACGGCGCCCAATGAGGTGGCCAGGTGCCGTCGCGGTCTTCTTGGCCGGCGTCATCGTGATTGGGTGCGGAGGGCCCTCCGAGCGTCCGGTCGTGCGGGTTGGCTCGCTTCGGGATGTCGAAGGCAACTTGCTGGGGGAGATTTTCGCCCAAGCGATCGAGTCGGCCGGCGAGGTTCGGGTCGAACGCCGGCTTGGACTGGGCGGCACCGGCGTGGTCCTGGCCGCACTCGGAGCCCGGGAAATCGACCTCCTGCCGCAGTACTCGGGCACTCTCGCCGACCTGATTCTCCGGCAACCGGCCCTGACTAGCTTCGATTCGATCCGGGCCTTGGCGCGGGCCAAGGGCTACGACGTGAGCGGCCCGCTCGGGTTCAACAACACCTATGGGGTCGGGTTCCGCCGGTCGGTGGCCGAGGCGGCCGGCCTCCGCCGGATCTCCGATCTGCAAGGGAAGGCCTGGCGGGGTGCAGTGACACCGGAATTCGAACAGTCGGTGAACGGCTTCGCGTCAATGACCAAGGCCTATAGCTTGGCCCTGGGTCCGGTGCGGACGATGGAGCATGCCCTTTCGTACGTGGCGTTGGCCCGGGGCGAGGTGGACTTTGTCGATGTGTACACCACCGACGCCACGATCCGCCAGCAAGATCTGGTGGTGTTGGAAGACGACCGCGGGGTGTTCGTTCGCTATGACGGTCTGGTGCTGGCCCGAGCGGGCTTTGCGGCGGAGTTTCCGCGCTCGTGGGCGGCGTTGACGGCGCTCGAGGGGCGGTTGGCGGATTCGACGATGACCCGTCTCAATGGCGAATTCGAAATCGCCCGCCGGCCGGCTGGGGCCATCGCGGCTGAATTCCTGGCGGGTTCGGCGCCGGCCGGCGGCCCGCTCATCGTGGCCCGGCGGTCGGCCGCCGAGGGACGGTGGGGGAAACTCACGATGGAGCATCTGTTGTTGGTCGGGGTGTCGCTCGCGATCGCACTGGTGGTGGGGCTCCCGCTCGGTGTCGCGGTCAGCAACCGGCCTCGGCTGGCCAAGGCGATTCTTTCGCTGGTCGGGGTCGTCCAGACGGTGCCGGGTATCGCGCTGCTCTGTTTCTTCATTCCGATCTTTGGGATCGGTTGGCAGCCCGCCGTGTACGCGTTGGCGCTCTACGCGTTGCTCCCGATCGTGCAGGGGGTCATCACCGGCTTGCAGCAAATCGAACCGGGGCTTCGCGAAGTGTCGTCGGTGTTAGGCATGACACCGTGGGAGCGGCGCCGCCGGGTGGAGTTCCCGCTGGCGGCGCCGGCGGTCTTGGCGGGGATCCGGGTGGCGGCGGTCATCAACGTCGGCACGGCGGCCTTGGCGGCGCTGATCGGGGCGGGAGGATACGGAACCTTGATCGTTACCGGCCTTGCGCTCAATGACTGGCGAGTCGTGATGCAGGGAGCGCTGCCATCGGCCGGGTTAGCGGTCTTGCTTCATCTCTTGTTTACGGCCATCGAGGGCCGGGTCGTCAGGTGGCGTTAGCTAGGCAATCTTGACGTATTCGAAATCGCCCGGCCGATTGTCGATCCCAACCCGGGGCGGGGAAATCCACCCGGCGAATTCACCGATCGCCATGACCGGCTTGGTCATCAGGTGCTCGATGAAGGCCTGATCTTGGCTGTTCGGCAGCATCGAGTCCCGCTTCGCGGTCCAATCCGCCTCCGACACCAACCGCCCTTCGAGATCGACGGTGGCGTTCTTGAATTCGCCGATCTTCCGGTTGAACGCCACACTTGGCAGGGTGATCTGAAACTGAATCCCGGTGTTCATGATGACCCGGTTCCACCGGTCGATCCCTTTTTGGCAATCGTTCACATAGTCGTCCCGGAGCCGCATGTTGAGCGCTGAGAGGGCGGGGACATCCATCGTGATGATCTTGCCATCGACTGGGCGGAGGACCGGATAGGTCGCGTGTTCGAGGCGGTGATCGTCTTCGAGTTTGTCTTCCCGGTAGCGGCCCTTGATGCCGGCGTGGTAGGCGTTGGCGGCGTTGGTCGACACCTCGGAGCCGAACAGGTCCAACGTCAACGAAAAGTGGAGATTGGCCTTCTTTTGGATCGTGGGAAGGTCAATCACGCCGAGACTCCTGACGCGCTCGATGTCGTGAGGGTCCTCGATGCCGGCCGCCTTCATGGCTTCGCAGGTTCGTTGGATGATCCGGCCCACGCCAGTTTCGCCCACGAACATGTGATGGGCTTCTTCGGTGAGCATGAACCGACAGGTGCGCGACAAGGGATCGAAGCCGGACTGGGCCAGGGCTTCGAGCTGCATCTTGCCGTCGCGATCGGTGAAGAAGGTGAACATGAAGAACGAGAGCCAGTCGGGCGTGGACTCGTTGAAAGCACCCAACATCCGGGGTGAGTCGGCATCGCCGGACCGCCGCTTCAGCAGGTCCTCGGCCTCTTCACGCCCATCGGCGCCGAAGTACTTCTGGAGCAGGTAGACCATGGCCCAGAGGTGGCGGCCCTCCTCGACGTTGACCTGAAAGAGATTGCGGAGGTCATAGAGCGAGGGGGCGGTCTTGCCGAGGTGCCGTTGCTGCTCGACCGAGGCGGGCTCGGTGTCGCCCTGGATCACGATCAGGCGGCGGAGCATGGCGCGATGCTCACCGGGAACCTCTTGCCAGACCGGTTCGCCGAGGTTGGCGCCGAACGGGACTTTGCGATCCGGCACTTGAGGTGCCAAGAGGATGCCCCATTTGTACTCGGGCATTTTCACATAGTCGAACCGAGCCCAGCCGTTGGCGCCGACCCCAATGGCGGTCCGGAGATAGACCAGCGACTCCTGGAACCCCTCCGGGCCCATCCCCATCCACCAGTCGATGTAGCCGGGGTGCCACTTCTCGAGGGCCTTCTTGACCCGTTCGTCGCTGCTCAAGCCGACGTTGTTCGGGATCAGTCCGTCGTAGTCGACTTTGGTCTCGTCAATCATGGGTTACACTCGCTTGCGGTCGAAGCTGGGCTGAATGCCGGAGCCGTAACGTTTGAGGGCGCCGTCGTCGCCGGCGGCGTTGGGGCGCTGAAAGATCCAATTTTGCCAGGCGGTGAGCCGGCCGAAGATCTTAGTTTCCATGGTTTCGGGGCCGCCGAACCGGAGGTTGGCCTCCATGCCGGTCAGCGCGTCGGGTGAGAAGCTGGCCCGCTCTTCCAGCATGATCCGGATTTCGTCGGACCAATCGGTATCGTCGTAGACGAAGGTCACCAGGCCGGCGTCGGAGGCGCCTTCCGCGCCAATGGTGGCGCCGATCAGCGCTTCGGCTCGGACCACGCTCTCCGGCTCGCCGAGGAATCTTGTCGCGAGGCGGGTCAGGCCGTTGCTCATCGGATAGGCGCCGAAGTTCATCCGGCTCAACGCGAGGGCCGGAGGCGGACTGCCGCCGTCGAGAATGGCCGATCGATCAGCGGCAAACGCGATCTCGGCCAGCGTCCCAGCGAAACAGCTGCCTGGTTCGATCAGCGCGATCAGCGAACGAGAGGTCAGGTCGACCCGTTTGAGAACCCGCTTGAGATAGAGGCGCACCTCGCGGATCAGCCAGTGGTGCTGGTGGGTTTCGAGGAAATCGTCGTAGGCCAGCACCGCCGCGCTGCTTCCCTCGGTCCGGAACACTAGTTGGCCGATTTCGGGTTCGTTGAACCTGAGGTGGAGGATGGCGTCGTCGAGTTCGCGGGCCCAGGCCAACGGCCAGAAGCGATCGGTCACGTCGACTGAGTCCGGCACCGGAGCCTCAGGGCCGCGAATCGTAAGGTTGGCGATTCGGCGGGGCCGGTCGATGTCCACCTTCACCGACTGGTAGACGATTCGATCCTCGCCGATCGTCCGGTCGAGAGGGGTTAGCCGCACGCCGGTCGCATTGGTCGGGCGATCGGACCCCTGTGCCATGGCCCGGGCCCGATCGAGGACCCGCTCCTGCCAAACCGACTTCGGAGCCACTTCGTCGACCAAACGCCAATCGACGGCCTTCTTGCCACGGACTCCTTCTTCCAGCGTGCTGAAGACGTCGGCCAGGTCGCGGCGGACTTTTCGCTTGTCGGTGATCCGGGTGAGACCACCGGTACCCGGTAACACGGCCAGCAAGGGCGTTTCGGGAAACGACACCGACGACGTTCGATCGTCGATCAACATGATGTAGTCGGCCGCGAGGGCGAGCTCGTAACCACCGCCGGCCGCCGCACCGCTCACCGCCGCGAGGTACCGTTGCCCGCTCGACGCGCTGGCGTCTTCGATTTCGTTCCGGGTTTCGTTGGTGAATTTACAGAAGTTGACCTTATGCCCGTGGCTCGATTGACTCAACATCCGGATGTTGGCGCCGGCGCAGAAGACCCGCTCTTGTCCCGATCGGATGATCACCGTCTTGACGTTCGGATGCTCGAACCGCAACCGCTGGACCGCGTCATGGAGCTCGATGTCCACGCTCAGGTCGTAGGAATTGAGTTTGAGTTCGTAGCCCGGGACCAGGCCGCCTCCTTCACTCACCCGCATCGTGAGCGTGCCGATCGGACCATCGACTTCCAAGGTCCAGTGCCGATACCGTTCCGGCGCGGTTTCGAAATCGATCACCGACACTGGGTCACGAATCCCGTCATGGCCGCGAGGGTTGCTTCGGGGCGTTCGAGGTGGGGCGCATGGGCGGCGCCCTCGATCATGGCCACGTCCACCGGACAGTAGGCCTCTTGTTCGGCCGCCTGGATCTGGGCCACGGTGCCGTACTGGTCGGCCGTCCCCTGGACGATGAGGATCGGCACTCGGATGTACCCAATCGATTCCTCGATGTTCCAACTCCGGAAAACGGGGTCGAGCCACGCATCGTTCCAGCCTCGGAAAGCGGTATCGACATTCGCTCCGTGGTACTTGGCAAGCCGCTCTCGAAGAGTGCCCTCGTAGTAGGCCGTTTTGGCCGCGGTGATGCCGGCGATACTCACGTCTTCCACGAAAAAGTGGGGCGCGATCAGAACGAGACCGCGAATTCGGTGATCCTGGACGCTGCCGGCGTAGATCGTCGCGATCGACGCCCCGTCGCTATGGCCGAGGAGGATGCCGCGCCGAAACCCGATGGTGTCGAGGACCTTGGGGAGAACCCGGAGCGCTTCGTCATCCATGTAGATGAGGGGGCGGGGCAGGACGACCGGATCGGATCCGCCGTACCCGGCTCGGGAGTATTGGAAGACACCGCAGCCGGTAGCCTCCGACAATGCCTCGCCAAGTGTGCCCCAGGACGCGACGCAGCCGAGTCCTTCGTGAAGCATGACGATGGTGGGGGCGTCAGCCGGCTTGGGGCCGATCCACCGCGTTTCCAACTTTGCGTTGTCGATGAGGAGTGGCTCGGTCATCGGCGAGTGATTCCGGTCATGAGCAGGTTGAACATCTCGGCGCCAATGTTGTCGACCGGGCCATCTTTGGCGGGATCGTACCACATGAACACCCAGTTGAGCATGCCGAAGATGTACAGGGCAATCCGCCGGCTCTTGGCCTCGCGGGTTTTCCGGGCCGGCCCGCCGATCAACTCGCTGACGACGCCGGCCACGATCCGGAAGTATCGCCTCCTGGTGGCCGCCACCTGGCGATAGAGGTCGCCAGTGAGCGACTCCAGCTCGTAGGTGCAGACCTTCATCTCGTTGGGGTGCTTCGCGTAGAAGGTCAAGTGCCCCAGAATGAGCCGACGGAGCCGGTCCTCGGCGGACCCCGGAGGCGCAGCCGCTGCCTCTTGGGCGGCGACCAACGAGCCGAAGGTGGTCGACTGGATCTGGTAGAGGAGGTCCTCTTTGCTGGCGAAGTAGTAGTACATCCCCGCCAGACTGGCGTCGACCTTCCGGCCCACGTCCCGGATCGCGGTGGCTTCGAAGCCCTTGGCCGCGATCAGGGCGGCGGCGGACGCGAGCAGATGATCCAGCTTCCGCTGGGTGGCGTGGCGGGGGCGGTGGGTGGGCGTGGTAGTCATTTTCGAACGAACGTTCGATATAACTTCGCTGGACGACGATCCTTCGTCAAGGCCGCCTTGGTCGGATCACCGTTCGATCAGGATGCCCGAGTCTGGGTCGAGCCAGGCGCGGGTCCGGCGCTTGGTTTTGGTGGCCCCAAATCGGCTGATCGATGCGATGACGTCGCGTAACTGCTCCGCCATGGGTTCGCTGAGGCCGGCGGTCGGTGAATTGA
>JAYVJS010000114.1:0-17668 GCA_043769075.1 Gemmatimonadota bacterium
CTTGTCAAACGAACGGCCGGGAGCCCGTCCATTGCCAGCACTTGTTAGGAGGCGCCGCGCGCATTACAATGCAAGACATGAAGACCTCAGCGCTGACTATCCGGTTAGATCGAGAGCTGGAGCGCCAATTGGCCCGGGCCGCGAAACGCAGTGGCCGGAGCCGGAGCGACATTGTCCGGGATGCGGTGCGGCGCCAACTCGCGCTGGCGCAGTTCCAGGATCTGCGGCGCCGGATCCTGCCGTTGGCGGAAGCCGCCGGCTACCTGACCGATGAGGACGTCTTTCGGGACGTTTCTTGAAGGTCTTTCTCGATACGAACGTCTTCGTCAGTGCCTTCGCGACGCGCGGGCTCTGCGCGGACCTGTTCCAGGTTGTCATCGCCGACCACCAGCTCGTCATGGGCGAAACCGTGTTGGACGAACTCCGACGGATCCTGAGTCGGAAGCTCCGCATAGCCCCGGGCCTCATCGACGAGGTCGAGGCCTTCCTGCGAAGTCAGGGCGAGGTTGTGCGCGACCTACCGCCAGTGGCGCTGAACATCCGTGACCTGGCCGATCGGGTGGTGCTGGCCGAGGCCGTCGCGGGTGGGGCTGAGGTCCTGGTGACCGGCGATGCGGATCTCTTGAGCGTCGCCGCCGGGGCGCCCCTGCCGATTGTGGCACCCCGAGCATTCTGGGAGCTCTTGAAAGCCGGCCCACGGGGAGCCTAGTGGCGCCTCCTAACGACCTGGAATTAGACAGCAAAGGCGCGAAGCCCGTGCCGAACTGTTAACACCACGATCCTGGGCGGGTCCAGCCGGTAGATGACTCGGTAGCTGCCATGTTGGACCTCGCGAATCGTTGCCCGGTCCAATTCGGGCACCCGGCGGCCACGTCGGGGGTGTTCCTTCAGGTTCGCGACGGCAGCGAATAGAGCGTCTACCCAAAGCGCCGCCGCTTCGGGGCGGTCCGTCCCAATGTGGGCGGCGATGTCCGAGGCCCGCGCGATCGCCCGCGGGGACCAGACGACCTTCACCGCCGGATGGCCTCGAGAACCGCGGCCTTCGCACGGCGATGCGAAACACCTTTGCCGGCGGCAACCTCCGCCTCGGCCGCCCGGACGTCGTCGACGAGTTCGGCCCGATCAACCAGGGTCTCATACTCCCCGGCGTCAACGAGGACAGCGGCGCTACGCCCATGCTGCGTGAGAATGATCGGTCGCTTGGTGCGCTGAACCTGGCGAACGACCGCGGCCAGGTTAGCGCGAAAGTCCGCGAGCGGGCGGATGTCTTGAGTTGGGCGAAGGCGCGGCATGGCCAAATCCCGAAAAGATGTACGTTCTAATGTACAAGTGCCGGCGGCGAAAAGCCAGGAAAGAAGGGACTCAGGGTGTCGTGGAATAACGGATCGGATTTCATCTGCGAGGATGGTACTTCGCAGTCGAACGGCTTGCCCCGAAGGAAGTCCCGCACTCGCACGGCCATACTCATTCTCCGACGGACATCGGCCCGCCAAGCGCGCCGGAATCGTCGGCGAGCCGAGTGAGTGGCTCGCCTACGACGGTCGGAGACCCGGCAGCGGCGGTGGTCGGCCCGGCAGAAGAAGTTGTTTCGGCGCAAGCTGATAGCGGATGACCGGTGGGTCTCGTCGGAGCGCTCGGCGGTCACTCGCGACCTTCGTAGCCACGAGCCTTGGCCCACTCCGCGTCGAGTCGGAGCTCCGAGACCCACCGGTCGAGCGTCGGACGGTCCACCTCGCCTCCGCTGACCCCGATCATTCTCGCAATGTCCCGGAGGTGCCGGTCCGATCCCCCCGCTTGGTAGAACCGCAACTTGTAAACAATGACGTACTCGATCGGCGCAAACTGGACCGCTTCACCTTCGATGGTCCGGACCACTCGGTGTTGCAGGGCCCAGGACTGGAGGGCGTCGGCCCCGGCAAGGTACACGTCGGCCCGCATGGCGGTGTCGTGATGGATCACGTTGAAATGGCCGTGCTCGCTCCGGTCGCACTCCTCGGCGATGACTTCCTTCGGCGGGCAATAGAATTGATCTGGGGACCACAACTCGGCGAACGTCTCGATGTCGCGAGGGGCGAGCCGGATGACCAGGTCGACATCGAGCGTCAGGCGCGGGTGTCCGTACACCACGGCCGCGAGGCCACCGGTAGCCATGTACTCGATGCCGGTACGGTTGAGCGGAGCAATGAAGAGACCGACGAGACTAGGCGCCGGCGTCACGCATCAACTCCCGCACCCCGGCGGCAACCTGCTCGGCGGTCCAACCGGGGTGCCGTGCTCGCACGCCGGCAGCCGCGGTCTCGCGGGCCTCGACCCACAGACCATGAGCCAACCGGACCTTCTTATCCGCTGTCATGGTACGGAATCGAGCGGCCTGGCGGTCTAGGGCGTCGTTCGGCGGATGGTCATGGTGCGGACGATCGGGTCGCATCGCCGGAATCTAGTACCCCAGGGCTACCGCGGTTGGGCGGCCTGCCATTGATCGCTGAGTCCGAGCTCACCGATCCAGCGTTCCAAATAGGCCCGATCGATGGTCGACTTATTTACGCGAAGCAGCGCGGCCACGTCGTCCAACTGTCTGGCCGAGCCGCCGAGCTTGGCCCATTCCAACTTGGCGACGATGACGTCCTCGACGGTCGCCACAGCCAGGCTGACTCCATCGAAATTCGTCGGCAACCGCCGCTCGAATTCGGTCCGGCTGAATGGTCGTGATTTGCGGACAATGAGATCCACCTTCCACCCGGTGGCAAGATCGATCACGTTAAACATCGACTCGGTCGCGTGAGCCTCAAGAGCCGCGTCGAGGGAGACGTAGTACTGGGCCGCCGGCAAGCTGGCGACCAGGGTGCGGATTTGGGAGGCCGTCGGGTCAATCACGAGGTCGACGTCCATCGTGGCCCGGCCGGCCCCATGAAACGCGGCCGCGAACGACCCGGTCAGCATGGCTGGAATCCCGGCGGCATCCAAGGCGGCCACCATGTCGGTGAGGACAGTCGCGGCAGTCACTGACTCAATCGCTCGGGGTCGGCGCGAAGCAGTGCCGCGAGCTGCTGGTCGGTATGGTCCGGATGGGTTTGCCGAAGTCGGGCAAGGGCCAAGCGCCTGGTGAAATCGCTGAGCTCCAACGCCTGCCGAAGGCGATCGATCGGGGGAATGCTCCGGACCGCGGCGGTCCACACCGACTCGGCATCTGAGGTCGTGTCGCGCATTTCCGGCAAGATAGCGGATTCTGGGGAACGAGAGCTCCCAGGGCGCCGCTTCAGGGGCTAACGCCGGCCGCGGGTGGGCGATATCCTCCATGACCATGGGCGAAACCCGCGTCGACCTCCTCCACCTCCTCGAAGACCTCCGGGATGCCTACCCCGAGTCAATCGAGGAAACCTTCATCACCGAGGCCGTCGCCAACGCGCTCGACTCCGGCGCCACGGCGATCCACCTCACCACCGACATCGCCGCCGCCGCCCTGACGATCCACGACAACGGCAGCGGGATGCACCGGCGCGAACTGGCCCGCTACCACGACCTCGCCGCCAGTACCAAGACCCGCGGCTCGGGGATCGGTTTTGCCGGGGTCGGGATCAAGCTCGGCCTACTGCTGGCCCGGGAAGTCCACACCGAAACTCGTCGAGGCGAGGCCCATGTCAGCACCGCCTGGGCCCTGGCCACCAAACTCCGGGCGCCGTGGCGGTGGGTGCCCCCGGCCGGCTTGGTAACCGAGCGGGGCACGGCGGTCACGGTGGTGCTCCACAATCCGCTGTCGCCGCTGCTGGATCCAGGTTTTCTCGACCAGGCTCTCCGCCGTCATTTTGCCCCGATGTTCCTGGCGGAATTCGCCGAGGTGCTCCGGACCCGCTATCCGACCGGAGTCCAGTTCACGGTCAATGGCGCCCGGTTAGGCGGAGACCAGCCTCCTCCGGGCGAACTCGCCCCCATCGCCCTCCGGCTGGCCCGGAAACGGAAGCCCTCCGCGGCCGGATGGCTGGTCAGGTCACCAACTCCGCTCGCCGAGGAGGCCCAAGGAATCGCGATCAGCACGTTAGGCAAAGTGATCAAGCGAGGGTGGGATTGGCTCGGGCTCCGGCCGTCACGGAGTGAGTACCTGACCGGGCTGATCGAAGTCCCCGCCTTGGCCGAGTGCCTGACGCTCAACAAAGCCGATTTCATTCGGACCGGGCCGCGGGGGGCGCTCTACCTGGCCTATCGGAAGGCGATTCAAGAAGCCCTCGGTCCTCACCTCGCCAAGTGGGGGGCTGCCGGTGACGTCGAAGCCGAGCCCCGTCGTCCGGCCGCCAGGCCGGTGGAGCGCGACGTCCAGCGGATTCTGGCGGAGTTGGCCGATCGATTCCCACTGCTGCTGGCCCTGGTCGAACGGCGGCCGGGCGGCCAGCGCCGGTTGCCGCTCGACGGCGGTCCGCCAGAGGCCGCGCCCCTCGATCTGATGACCGATTCGCCGCCAGGTGATCAGGAGCCGCCGGGTCCGGAGGGGGCGTCGGCCTCGCCCGAATCGCCGCCTGAACCGCGGCTTCCCCAGCCGCCGCCCGGTTGTCACGTCTCCGGGCCCAAGCGTCCCGCCCGGCTCGGCCTAACGATCTCCTTTGCGCACGAGGGTGAGTCGGCGGACCTCGCCCGGCTGGTCGACACGGCCGTGATGGTCAACGCCGACCACCCGGCGTACCGGCGCGCGGTGAGTTCCCGGTCCGAGGGGTATCACCTGGCCCTCGCGGTGGCCCTGGCCCTGGCCCCGCTGGTGACGGAGGCGGTCAGCGAGCGAGAGTTCTTGAATCGGTTTCTGGCGGAGTGGGGGTCGTCGGTGGGAGGGCGGTCGCGGAGCCGGCCAACCGGTCGGCGGGCGCCGGACCGCAGATAGCTGTCGAAGGACCGTTTCCGAATCGACTATTGGCGGTCGTCACCGAGTGATTCAACGTCGGCAAGGTCCTTTTTGCGCCCGCTTGCCCGTTTGTTGCGGATCAGCTCGGCCCGCCCCAGGAACGGAACGCGAACGTCGTCAAAATCGGCTTCAATCCGATTTGGCCACGCCTCATCGAACGTCAGGCCGCTCAGGCCGGTGAGAATGTCGATCCGAAAAGGGGGCAGTCCGAACTGGGCGACGAGATCCGGTCGGACAAAATCGGCTTCCTGGATGTTCAAGGTCTCAAGCGGGGCACCGAAGGCGGCCAGGGCGGCCCATACCCGTCTCGCGTTGTCTGGCGTCCGGGCGATCCAGACGTCGAGATCGACGGTGGCTCGGGGAACGCCATGGGCGCCTAACGCGTGTGCCCCCACCACCAGAAAGCGCACATCGGCTTTGACCAACTCGGCAAGAAGGTCGCGGAAGTCCTGGACCATCGATCTACGGGTGACTGGACTGGTGCCGCAACGTCGTCATCGCGATCGGCATCGTCGCGCGGGTGTAGTTAGGCAGGGGCCGCCCGGTCTGCGTCCACAGCATATCGCTCAGGCGGGCAACGAGGGCGACCCGCTCAGCGATCGAGCCTCCGACCCGAGCCTCACCTGCCTCGCGACTATCCAGCGGTACCAGCCGGACGGTCATCCTGCGACGGTCAGTCCCCATTTCCGAAATCTAATCCCTTTGCGGTCGGAAATCCCACGGCGGAGCACCAAGAGCTCGACAACGATCTCGCCGGTCGGCAAGCGCCGTCGCACCGCTAGCCGATCGCCGTAGACATCGAGCAACTCCCAGGTCCCCGGAACGAACGAGTGATTGAACGCCGGCAGCCCGAGCTGCCCCACCGGTTGCCCCGATCGAGAAAACACCCGCCACCGACGAGACCCCGACACCACCGCACAGTCGCCGACCCAGAGATTCCCGGCATCATCCACCACCACTCCACCGATGGCCGGCAACCGGTCCACCTCGGGCGCCGATTCAATGGCTCGCAGATACGACGCCGCGACGTCGGGGTCTTGTTCCCGGACCGTTCGTTCCCAGTCGGCAATGATCTGAGGGTTCGGCCGGGAAGTCGGCTGGCCGCCGATCAGCCGGAGCACGAGCGAGGTCCCATCGTAGAGCGAAAAATCGAGCGAATCCGTTGGGCCAATGACGGTCAGCGAGCCCCGGCCATCGGCGGCGACGCTCCGCGCGAACCGAACTGGGAGACGGGAAGGTTCGTCGTCGATCCGAACCATGGCTCGCTCAACCCCGAGCCACAGACCAAGTCGGCTCCGGGCCTGTCCCATGGAGTCATGGACCACCAAGGGAGCCGAGTCCCGCTCAACGGCCCCCTGTAAAATGCCGGGCATTTCCCCCCGGTTCGGGCGCTCCTGCCACCGAGTGGCCAAGACCCGACCATCCGGGAGCATCGTGATCGGAGCGACTTCGGTTCCGCTCCCACGGCCAAGATGGGCGATGATTCGAAGCGCCTCGCCGGTCGGGCGAATATTGGTCAGCCGTCCGGTTAGTTCGCCGACAACCGGTGTACCATCCGCAGCGATCAACAGCCAAACCGCCTGGCGGAATTCACCGGGGCCGTCGCCGTTGCGCCCCACGGTGCCGGCGAACCGCCCCTGTCGGTCGAGGACGAAGAGCTCGGACCCGCCCGTGAGGAGAAACGATGAATCAGCGTTGAATCCGCCGGTAAACATCGAACCCAACTGCACCGAGTCCTGTTGCGCGCTTGATCCGAGGAGCCGGGTCGACCACGCCGGAAACTCGACCTCGTTGAGGTTTCCGATTCGGACTGCCCGGACGCCGGCTGAATCGGTGACGGTGATCGGTGCTCGAGCCGGGGTCTGGCACCCTGCGGCGAGGGTGAGTAGGAGAACGGGATCCGGTCGCGCCATACGTCTTCTTTAGTGAGGCTCGCCGGTCAACGGGTACCGCTCAAGCCGCTCGATCCCATCTTCGTCGGTGGCCACGGCATACAGGTGGCTCCGTCCCACCCCCACCAGCCGCCGCCCCGCCGGTAGTTGCCGACTCCCGCTCGGCCGGCCCGCGGCGTCGAATTGATCCCACGTCGCTGGCGTGCCCGAGGCCACTGACCGCTCGACCCAGAGCGTGCCGCCGGGCGCGATGATCGGCGCCGCGTCGGTGAACGCCGGCTTGGTGTCCGCGAACGTCATGTTCGCCACCATCTCCAGAACCGCCCGGTCGGTCATCATATCGGCCGTGACCGGGCTGAGTCCGCCGGGCGGGCGGTCGGCGCCGCCCTTGCCGCTGGTGCCTCCGGTGATCAGCATCTGCCGGACGCGATCGGACCGGTCCTTCGCGGTGACCCGAACCGGTTTCCATTCGACCCGCGGGCCGGCGATCCGACGGCCGTTCGGCTCGATCCACTCGATCCGGAAGTCCGCCGCCCTGACGATCGCTACCCGGCCGGCCGGCGTCACGGCCCAGGAATCCCCCGGTGCGAAGGCGAGGACCGAGAAGGTCGGGCGATCCCGGCGCGGCGGTGGTGGCGGTTCGGGGCTCGCTCGGAGCCGCGCGATCGTCTCCATCGATCCTGCCCCGGGAACGAACCGAACTACCGGGAGTGAGTCGGGACGCTCGATTTGCAACATCCACCCCGGAACCACGGAGTAAAAGCGGCCGGCTTGATCGACTACGCGAGGGGAGAGTTCGAACTGAAGACCAGGAGCGCGGCCGTTGGCGACCCGGTGGATCTTGAGATCGGGACCCAAGACGACGAGGCGGTTGTTGCCGTCGTCGGCCACCATCAGTGAATCGCCGGCCATCGGGGCGAGCCGGCCGGGGAACCGGTATTCCTCCGGGCCTCCACCGTTCCGGCCAATTCGGACCACAGTTTTCCGGCCGAAGTCGGCGACTGCGAGCAACTCGTCGCCTCGATCGACAAGGACCACCCGGCTGTCCGGTCGCTCCGACAGCGCGAACACCCGGATGAATTCGTGGGTCAGCACCGCGTTAGGCGGCCCGATTGGCCGGGGGACCGGTGCGGCGACGGCTTGCAGTAGGACGGCGCTCAAGATCAACAAGGGTGGGACTCCTTCGAAAGAACTGGCCCGGGGCACAACGTTCCTAGATGCGTGCCGGAGCTTCAGGGTCGCGAACCGACCGCGCTATTCAGTCCCTCGCTGCAAGGCCCGCAGGCGTTCGATGGCCAGGCCGGCGGACTCGATCGGTACGAAGATGTGATCGTGATACACCGCCGCCATGACGTTGCAGCTGACGTTGGCCCGAGCGAGCGCGGCAGCGAACGCCGCCGTGAGCCCGACGGCCTCAAGGTCGGAATGGACGCCGAGGGTAATCCACGCGGCTCGGAACCGAACCGGCAGGTTCGCCCGGGCCGCTTCGGATTCTTCCGCGACGACCGTCATGCCTTCCGCCTCGCGAAACGTGGCGATCGCCGTGATCCCCGCGAGGTCGGTTCCAGCAGGCACCGACGCGAAGACATAGACGCCGGGATTGAGTCGGGGCTCCATCGACCGAAGCAGGAGCGTGAGGTCGGAGATCGGTTGGCTCATGATCCCGGAAACCTGGCGACTTGGCACCAATCGCGCTATCCATAACCATGCCCAAGCCACTGTATCAACCGGCGTCCGCCGCCGCACTCGATCCCGATCGCGAGTTCTACCGCGCTGTCGCCGAGGCACCATCCCGGCGCCTGGCCGATCAATTCGTGGTCCCGATTCGTTCCGGCCGAGCCTGGCATCTAAACGCCGGCCAAGTGTGCCGCCTGATTGCGATCGAGGGTCCCCAGGTGGTCGACTTCAATGCCTGGAATCGCCACGATCCCAAGGAACGATTCTGGGCCTCCCGAACCAAGCAACTCCACGGCGCCCACATGAACGTGTTCGACCGGCTCTGGTCTTCCTTGCCCTATCTCCGCCCGATCGCGACCGTCACCGGCGATAGCATCAAATACGGCATCGACGCCGACGGGGCTGGGTGTCATGATCTCCTCGGTACCCGCTGCGACCCCTACGTCCACAAGATGTTGACCGGCCAGGATTTCGATTTCTGCTGCCACTCGAACCTGCTCCGCGCGGTGACGCCCTTTGGCCTAGCCGAGTCCGACGTCCACGATGTCCTCAATGTCTTTCAGGTGACCGGTCTCACCACCGAAGGCCACGGCTACTTCGTCAAGCCGTGCCCTGCCACAAAGGGCGACTACTTCGAGTTCTTCGCGGAGATCGATTTGCTCTGTGCGGTGTCGACCTGTCCGCACGGGGACATGTCAGTGCCGATCTGGGGTGAGAATGCGGTGGCGGACGTGACCTCGATCTGCCGGCCAATTGGGATTGAGGTCTATGACGTCGCCCAAAATCTCCTCGCCGGTTGGCGGCCACCGCTGGTGGCGGACTATCGGGGGCATCACGGGATGAGGGCCTGACCTCTCACGCCCGCGTGGCCATCACGACGTAGGGCTGTTCCCCCGCCCCTTCACCCACCTCCGACCACCCGAGCCGCCGATAAAACTCGGCCTGACCCGGCGTCAGCAAATAGACCGTCTTGACCCCCAGCTGCCCCGCCACGGTTACCGCATGCCGGACCAGCTGGGTCCCAACCTTCTGCCCGCGTTGCGAGGGAACCACGTACACGCTCGCCACCCACGGCGTCAGGTGGTTCCACTCCGGCAGATCCTCCACCAACAAGCTCGCCGACCCCACCAGGACCTCGCCTCGAAACGCCACGAACGTCGTCGGAACCGCCGCCCGGTGCCGGTGGGTCAGCAACTCGTCCAACGCGATCTGATAAATCCAATTTGGAATCAGATCCCGCCACTCATCGTAGTGCCACCGCGCCAAGGTCGGCGCGAGTTCCGGATGGTCGGCCAGATACTCAATCCGAAGCATTTACCGCTTGATCCGAAGCCGGACAATGGTCGGCAATCCGTCGTCTCCCTCGATTGCCGCGAGCATGCCGTCTCGAGTGAAAGTCATCCCCCCATATTCCGGCAGCCCAATCGGGGTGGTTAGCTGTCCGAGCCACGAGCCATCGGCACCGAAGACATCGAACCGGGTCTTGGTCGAGTCCGAGCCGACCAAGTGCCGGGCCCAGATCCCGCCGGTTGGGTCAACCTTGAGGCCCACGTAGGCTGGGGCCGTGGTCGGCACGTCGCTCAGCTTGGCGACGGCGCGGGCCACCTCCTCGCCAACCATGTCTTTGGCATTCTTGATCATCTCGTCGACCCGGGCCTGGCGCATCACATCAGGAATTGGATCGGCGGTCCAGGCCCGGGCAATGATCCGACTCGTGTCGCTGCCCGACGGGCTCCGGATCACTCGGTAGTCCCCCGTCCACCCGCTGACGAACCCCCCTTCCGGATGAAAGGCCTGCACCACATTTGGCGCGAACGGGACGCTGGTCGACATCATGTTTCGTTCTTTGCCTTTACCCTTGCTGACGAACATCCATTGCTTGGCCTCGTCATCGCGGGTCGGCACGAACAAAGTATCCACCACCTCGCCGGTCATTCGGTAACGAGTGAACGCCCGCCCGCGTGACGGCCCGGCGGTGTCTCGCGGGATCATCGTGGGGACATAGATCCGCTCGGCGTTGTCGATAGAGATCTCGTCCCAATAGCAGCACGACGATTTCCAGCTTCGGAGATAGGTGCCCGAGGTGTCGAATACCGACGTCCTCGCGTTCATGGGATCCTGGACCACCAGGTTCGCCCCCCGAACGGCAATGAACCCGACCCGGAATTCGCCCGGACCAGCTCCCTCGCGCCCGATGCTCCGAACAAAGGCCCCGGTCGAATCAAAGACCTTGACCATCATCGGTTTCCGGTCGACCACGTAGACCCGACCGGCGCCGTCGACGCCCATCGACCCGGGCTCTACCAACTGGCCCGGTCCCTCGGCGGCGCCGAATCGAATGATCTCCTCGATGCCCCAGGCCCGGCTCGAGTCCGCCCACCCGGTCGGCTGGGCACTGGAGACCCGCACGACCCCGCCCGGCAACGTGTCGATCGTGGCCATCGGGACCTTGGCGGCTTTGCCCTCGGTGCAGGCGGTCAGGACGACCAGAAGTAACGCGGCACTCGATGCTCGGCGCTCGGCAGTCGGCATTGGGGACTCGGCTAGGGTTTGGGGGTACCGGCTTGGATGTTCCGGGCGCCAGAAAGGTTGCTTCACCCGGGGCGGCGGAGGCCTTCCACTTGCTCGTCGAGGCCGGGTGGCGTGCCGAGGCTGTCGGCTAAATCGGCTAGCATCTCCTCATGCTTCCAGATCCATTCTAACACCGAGAGCTCGCCGGCCAAGGCCCGGCGTTCCTCATCTTCGTGGAGTGCCATCTCGAGGGCCAGTCGGACCTCGGCATGCAGGGTCATGATCCGGGATTCCACGTTGTCGAACGGCATCCGGACCATGTGTGATCGGCTAAAGGTCACGAACGCCCCCTCCGGCCCACCTGAAGCTTCAAGCCACCGGACCGCCTCGGCCACCGTTTCCTGATTGCCGCCCAACGGATTGACCTTTGGCAACAGTAACGAGGCGGCCATCCGCGCCTCGGTACCGTGCAGAATGGCCCAGTCGGGATCGGCGTCCCGTTTGAACTTGAGCATGTCAAAACCGTCGAGCTTCTTCAAGTGTTGAACCATCAAGGCCCAGCCGCCCGGATCGGTGTCATCCCGGATCAGCAGTGCGTTCCGGGCCTGTTCCGAGGACAGCTCCATGGTGCCGCCGCTTAACGGCACCGATACCTCGGGCCGCCGCATCAGGTGGTAGATGGCGCCGAGCGCCCCGGCCAACAATAGTAAGGGGGGAATCGGCCCGGCCAGCATCGCCAGGGCTGGGCCCAGGGCAAGCAAGCCCGGCTTGCCGACCACAGCGGCTACTCGTCGGATCAGCCGCCGATTGTGGCGCCGAAGGAACTGCTGCCCATAACGCCAGGCCGCGAACTCAGGCCGGAGCGGTTGGCCGATCCTGACCAACTCGAGCCCCTCGGGCATCTTGGCCAGTCCGACATTGCTGGTGGAGACCCGGACTTGAGTGCCCCGGAACCGGCGCTCGCAGTCTTCGATTGTCTCCCACCGGTCTTCAAACGGGGTCAGGTTCCACCGGGCACAGGCCAGGCAAACGACCCAAAGCCGGCCCTTGGCCTCGTCGAAGGCAATCCGACGGCCAACCGGCAGGTGTTCGAGTTCTTGATTAGCCCCGAGTGACGTCTGGCAAAAGAGGCAGTCGGAATACATCCACTACGTTGCAGGTTGTCCCATCGGGCGACAAGACGGCGGGACCGACTCGTCACCCGAATGCAATCATCCTGTAATCTACCGGCCCATTCGCGCCAGCTCGGCTTCCGCCGCGATGTACCCGAAGGCACTCCACTGGGGCATCGCCACGACCCGCTCGAAGATTTGTCGAGCCTCGGCCTTCCGGCCGTTGTAAAGATGCCAGTTTCCGACCCCGTAGGCGACGGTGGCGTCCTGGACCGCATCGCCCTGATCGGCTGGGGTCAGGATCGCATCCGGAGTGATCTCGCCTTTGTACATCAGGAGGAGCCGGTGGTAACTCCCGTTCTCGATGACCTTCATGGATGCCGAAATCGGTTCCAGGACCTTCGCCGCGTCCGCGGTCCGGCCCAGGCGCCGCAGTGTCATATAGAGCCAGTGGCTGGACGCGACGACCATGTCGGGGTTGACCGCGATCCGGACATCGGCTTGGTAGAACGGCAATGCCTTCGCGAAGGCACCCTGGAGATAATAGCCTAACGCCAAATGATATCGGATATTCGACTGCAACGTGCTGGTCGGAATCCCTTGGGCGTTCGGAATCCCGTCCGGCTCGACTTCGTCCGGCTTGCCCCGCGTGAGCTCGGCCGCTCGTTCGAAATCCCGGACCGCCAAATCGAACTTTCGAATCGACAGATACCGGTGTCCTCGGTGCCGGTACATCCTGGCGTCTTCGGGGTGGGCCGCGGTGCCCTTGGAATAGATCGCGATCGCGTCGGCGTAGCGTCCGAGATACCCCGTTCGGCGGCCGAGCCAGATGATCGAGTCTGGGTTCGTCGGCGTGTGGTCGAATGCCTTCTGCGCCGCCGCCAGGTTGCCCTCGTAGAGGGTTCGTACCGCCGCCGCCAGTGGAGGCCGAGTCAGTGGTTTGCCGAGCAGGGACGTTGCCTCGACGACCGGTTCCTGTGCCGGGAGCGAAGACACGACGAACAACAAGGCCGCGAGAGCGCTCGGCACTCGGGCCTCACGAGAACGAAATCGGGACGGTAAGTTACGGGTCATTTTAGGGTTTCCGGAGGTCAAAGCAGGATGCCTTTGCTATCGCTGGCTGTGATGTTGTTCGGCTTAGTTCCGCAAGATACTACCCGCCCGGCGGGGCTTCCGCTCCAGGCAGCCGCCCGTTCCTTCCGGCTCGAGACCAGTCGCGGGACCTGGATGTCGCTCGACCTGACGCCTGACGGACGAACCATCGTATTCGACCTTCTCGGTGACCTGTACACCCTGCCGATCAGTGGCGGCCGGGCGACTCGCATCACCAGCGGACTGGCGTTCGACTCCCAGCCCCGCGTTAGCCCCGATGGAAAGCGAATAGCATTCAGATCCGATCGGAGCGGCAGCGATCACGTCTGGACCATGTCGCTCGACCTCAAGGATACGACTCAAGTTACCAAGGGCAATCTCGACGGCGTCAGCTCGCCGGAGTGGACCCCGGACGGCAAGGGCATCGTCGTTACCCGCGGCTCGGCCGGGCCCGGCGCCGCCAAGCTCTGGTTGTACCTGGTGGCCGGAGGCAGCGGCGTCCAACTGATTCGTGAGCCGCCCCCGCGGCAGGCCATTGGCGCGGCATTCGGTCCCAATCCGCGCTATCTGTGGTATGCGTTTCGGGATGACGGCTTCCAGTACAACCTCCGGCTCCCATCGTACCAACTGGCGGTGTACGACCGAGAGGCCGGCACCCAGACCGTCATGACCGCTCGGCAAGGCTCGGCGTTTCGGCCGGCTCTTTCGCCCGATGGAAAGTGGCTAGCCTACGGCACCCGCTACAAAGCCGAATCCGGGATCCGGCTCCGCGAGTTGGCCTCCGGCGATGAGCGGTGGCTCGCCTATCCAGTCCAGCGCGACGACCAAGAGGGCTCCTCCTCGCTCGACGTGTTGCCGGGCTACACTTTCACGCCCGACTCCCGCGAAGTCATCGCATCCTACCAGGGCGAGATCTGGCGGATCCCCGTCTCAGGCGGCGCGCCGGCCAAGATCCCGTTCCAAGTCGGCGCGGACATCGCGATCGGACCCGAAGTTCGGTTCGCCTATCGGGTCGACACCGGCATGGTCCAAGCTCGCCAAATCCGTGATGCGGTTCCGTCGCCCGATGGGAAACGGCTCGCGTTCTCGGCACTCGGCCGGGTGTATGTGATGGATATCCGTTGGGGGTCCCGCGGCGGGTCTCGGCACTCGAGGTGGGGGAGTACTATCCGGCGTGGTCTCCGGACGGGTCGGCCGTGGCGTTCGTGACTTGGTCGGATCGGGAGGGCGGGCAGATCTATCGGGCGCCGACGGCGGCACCGGGGGCCGCGATCAGACTCACACGCACGGGCGCCCGGTACTCTCAGCTCGCGTGGGCGCCGGATGGTCAGCGGATTGTGGCGGTCCGGGCGGCAACCCGCGACATGCAGGAAACCCTGGAGCGATTCGGTTCGGGGTTGGGGGCCGAGTTCGTCTCTGTTCCCGCCACCGGCGGCGAGGTGACCGTCATCGCGCCGACCGGTGGGCGCCAATCACCTCATTTCACGACCGATCCGACTCGGATCTACAGCTACGGCGGGGCCGAAGGGCTGGTCTCGATGCGGTGGGATGGGACCGATATCAAAGGGCATCTCAAGGTGACAGGGCCGATGCCTCCAGGCGGAACGACGGCGCCACCGGCCAGTCTGATCTTGATGGCTCCGACCGGTGACCAGGCCCTGGCGGTCGTGGGGAGCGACATCTATGTCCTTTCAGTGCCGTATGTTGGCGGCCCGACTCCCACTGTGTCGGTGGCCGATCCGGCCACCGCGGCGGTCCCGGTCAAGAAACTGACCGATATCGGCGGGGAGTTCCCGGCGTGGCGGACCGACGGCCGGAAGGTCCACTGGTCGATCGGCAATGCCCACGTGATTTACGACCTCGACTCCGCCAAAACCTCTGAGCAGCGGATTAGAATCGGCGCTCGACGCGATATCCCGAAGCAAACCCTGGTGTTGCGTGGCGGTCGAGTGATCACCATGAACGGCCGGGAAATCGTCGAGAACGCCGACGTCATCATTCGGGACGACCGGATCGTGGCCGTTGTGCCGGCTGGATCGAGGCCGGAACCCAACGCCCGGATCATCGACGTCGGCGGCAAGACCCTGGTCCCCGGGTTCATCGACGCCCATGCCCACTACCGACACTCACCGGGTGTTCACTTTGGGCAGCCCTGGGCCTACCTCGCGAATCTAGCCTTTGGCGTCACCACATCGCGCGATCCTCAGACCAGCACGACTGACGTTTTGAGCTACTCCGATCTGGTCGAGACCGGCCAAATGACGGGCCCGAGAGTTTACTCGACGGGGCCGGGGGTGTTCGCAACTGAACAGATCAAGAGCCTCGAGCATGCTCGGTCGGTTCTCAAACGCTATAGTCAATATTACGACACCAAGACGCTCAAGATGTATATGGCGGGAAATCGTCAGCAGCGGCAGTGGATCATCATGGCAGCAAAAGAGTTAGGCCTTATGCCTACCACCGAGGGTGGGATCGATTACGCCCTCGAGGTGACCCACGCTCTTGACAGTTACTCGGGGGTCGAACACTCCCTTCCAGTCTATCCGATCTTCGACGACGTTGTCAAACTCTTTGTCAATAGCGGGACCACGAACACCCCCACCCTCCTCGTGGCGTACGGCGGTCCGTGGGCGGAGAATTTCTACTACGCCACCGAACGGGTGGCCGACGACCCCAAGTTGATGCGGTTTCTGCCGGACGCTGAGCTGGATGGCCGAGCCCGGCGCCGGGGAGGCAACCCTGGGGTCGTTGGATGGGTCATACCCGAGGAACAAATCTTCTCAAAACATGCCCAGTTTGCCAAAGCGGTGGTCGAAGCCGGGGGCCGGATCGGAGTCGGTGGCCACGGCCAGCTCCAGGGCCTGGGGTTCCATTGGGAGTTGTGGTCGATTCAGTCCGGGGGAATGTCGAGGCATGACGCCCTCCGGGCAGCTACAATTCTCGGCGCCCAAGCCATCGGCCTCGACCAGGACCTGGGCTCGATTGAACCGGGCAAAATGGCGGACCTCGTTGTCTTGGACCGAAACCCGTTGGACGATATTCGAAACTCGAAGGCGATTCGTTACGTGATGAGGGGTGGCAAGCTCTATGACGGGGAAACCCTCGACGAGATTGCTCCCAATGCCAAACCGTTGCCCAAACCCTGGTGGCGCGACACCGCGCCGCCGAAGCCCTAGCCCCAGGCCCTAGTCCATGTACTTGCCTCTTCTGCTCGCGGCTGCCGCGTTCTTTCAAGACAGCCTTCCCCTCAAGCCGGCCCGGGTCGCCAAGTTCACGGCCACCAAGGCGACTTGGACATCGGTAGACGTCAGCCCCGACGGCCGGACCATCGTGTTCGACATGCTCGGCGACCTCTATACCATTCCGATCACCGGCGGCACCGCCACTCGGCTCACCAGCGGGATGGGGTATGATGCCCAGCCCCGGTTCAGTCCCGACGGCAAGCGGCTGACCTTCTTCTCCGACCGCGCCGGTGGTGACAATCTCTACGTCGGCAATGCCGACGGCACCGGGATCCGGCGGATTACCTATGGCATTCAAGGGACCCACGTTTCGCCGGAATGGATGCCGGACGGGAAGTACATCGTCGCGTCGAGTGCCGCGGGGGGCTTTGGCGCTTGGAAGCTCATGATGTACGACGTCGAGGGCGGCACCGGGGTCATGTTGACCCGGAACACCGGCCCGATGGCGTTCCTGGGCGCGGCGCCGTCGCCCGACGGCCGCTACATCTATTACTCGACTCGGCAGGGCCCCTGGGAGTACAACGCGGCGATGCCCCAGGCGCAGGTCGGGGTCTACGATCGCCAAACCGGTAGTACGACGATCCAGACCACTCGGTTCGGCAACGGGATCCGGCCCGCGATTTCGCCGGACGGCAAGTGGCTCGTGTACGGGAGCCGCGAAGGCCAGGAGACCGGGCTTCGGATCCGGGAACTCGCGAGCGGCGAGGAAAAGTGGTTGGCCTTTCCGGTTCAGCGCGACAACATCGAGTCGGTGCCCGACCTCGACTTCCTCCCGGGGTATTCCTTCACGCCGGACGGGCTCGCCATCGTGATCTCCTACGGCGGTGAGTTGTGGCGGGTCCCGGTCAACGGTACCGCGCCCGCCAAGATCCCTTTTGTGGTCAACGCCGAAGTGGCCGTCGGACCCGAGGTCAAGTTCGAATACCCGATCGAAGACACCCCGACCTTTACCGTACGGCAAATCCGGGAGGCCGTGCCGTCGCCGGATGGCCGCCGGATCGCCTTCACCGCGCTCGACAAGCTCTACGTGGCGGACCTGCCTAACGGAACCCCGCGGCGGGTCACCAGCGCCGAAACCGGCGAGTACTATCCGGCCTGGTCGCCGGACGGTTCGGCACTGGCCTATGTGACCTGGGACGGCACCGAGGGCTACCTGATGCGAGCCAACGTTGCCGGCGGCCAACCTCAACGCTTGATCCAGGCCAGTGCCTACTACCAGGTTCCGGCGTGGTCGCCGGATGGTCGCCGGATCGTCGG
>JAYVJS010000115.1:0-5465 GCA_043769075.1 Gemmatimonadota bacterium
CAACCGCGGCTCGCTCAAGGAAGGCAATTGGGCCGATGTGGTGGTGTTCGACTACGAGAAGATCCAGGATGAATCGACCTGGGCCGAGCCGGTCAAGTACCCGAGCGGGATCGACTACGTGTTGGTGAACGGGCAAGTGGTGGTGGACCACGGCAAGCATACCGGCGCGAAGCCAGGCATGGTGCTCTACGGGCCCGGTAAACAGTAGCCGCCTATTTGAGACGACCGGGGTAGCCCGCATCGTTGCATGGAGTTCACAATCGTTCTGAATGACCTCACGCCTATGGGCGCGCGGTGTTAGATTCGATTCCTCACCCCAACTAGGAGTGGCGCATGCGGTTCATGGGAGCGATAGTTGTTTTGGGAAGTTTGACGCTGGCCGCATCGGCCGCGGAGGCCCAGGGCGGTTTCTCCGGCAAACAGACCCGGATCGGGCCCGTCATTGGCCTGGGGGGCCTTGGGGGCGCCGGCCTGTCGTTCGGCGGGAGGTTCGAGAAGGCCATCAAGGAATTGCCCAATCTTGGCGACGGGGTGCTGAGTATCCAGGTCAGCGTTGACTACTACTCGAATGACCTGGGTTTCGGCACCGCCGGCAACGGCAGCTTCAAGTACATCCCGTTCAGCGGTACGGTCAACTACCACATCAATACCAAGAACGAAAAGATTGATGCCTTTGTCGGCGCCGGGCTCGGGTACCTGAACGTTAGTACCTCCTACAAGGGCGTCGGCAGCTTCTCCGGTAGCGGGGTCTACTTCGTCGGGCGGCTCGGCGGAAGCTACAACATCGCGAACGCGGTGGCCCTCTATGCCGACGTTGGCGCCGGCGCGGCCACCCTCAACGCCGGGGTGATGTTCAACCTAGGCGGCCGTAAGTAGGCCCACTCCCTTGCGTAATACCCTGACCCGGCTGAAGCCGGGTCAGGGCCATGGCCTGTTCCCAATCAAGTCCACCGTTCGACCACCTCGACCCATTTCGTCAAGAACGTATTGGCCTGAAAGCCGTCGAGGACCCGGTGGTCGATCGTGAGGGTCACGTAGATCATCGGCTTCGCGACGATCCGCCCGTCCGGGGTAGCCCGGGGTCGCTGCTCCAGCTTACCGATCCCGAGAATGGCCGACTGCGGCTGGTTGACAATGATCGGCGTGGCCACCAACGACCCGCTCACGCCGTGGTTCGAGATCGTGAACGTCCCACCCTGAACTTCCTTCGGCAACAGATGCCCGGTTCGAGCCCGGGCGGTTAGGTCCTGGAGCGTGGCCGCCGTGGCGGCCAGGTCCAGCGTTTCCGCAGAGCGAATGACCGGAACGATCAGGCCGCCAGTTTCGAGCGCCGTGCCGACGCCGATATGACAGGCCTCGAACAACTCGAGCGCCTGATCGTGCCATCGGCTGTTGACCTCGGGTACCGCCTTGAGGGCCGCCACCGTGGCCTGAACAAAATAGGCCGTGAAGGTAGCCGCCTTGCCACCCGCATTCCGATGGGCGATGACCGCGGACAAATCGGCTTCGAAGACGGTGGTGACATGCGGGGCGGTCGCCATGCTGTGGACCATGTGAGCCGCAATGCCCTTCCGCATCGCCGAGTGCGGCACCATCCGGCTGCCCGGACCGCCGGTAGCCGCGCCGGCCAGCTTTCGCTCGACGTCTTCGACGGTGATTCGACCGCCCCGTCCGGTGCCGGCGATCGAATTGGGATCGAGCCCGTGCTCCTTGATCAGGCGACGGACCGCCGGAGCGAGCTCGATCTCGGTAGAGCCGAGATCAGCCGGTGCCGAAACACCGGCGGCAGGGCCCACTGCCTGGACCCGCGAGGCCGGGGCCGCGCCGGCGGGGCCGATTCTACCCAATGGCTCGCCCGGCTCGACCGGCTCGCCCTCCGGTTTGAGGATCTCAATCAGCACTCCGTCGACCGAGGCGGCGATTTCGACCGTCACCTTGTCGGTGATGATTTCGAGAAGGGGATCGTCGGTCTTGACGGAATCACCGACGGCCTTGAACCACTTGCCAACGGTGTTGGAGGTGCCCTCGGTCTGGTCGGCGGGGAGCACAATGTCAGTCGTCGTCATAGTCTTCAGGTTAGCGGAATCATCCCCAAATTAAGCGCCCCGGGCCCTGGTTCCTACGCGATGGAGTGGCAGAGCCTTTCTCGCCGCGACGATTCTGTCAACCCCACTAGGTTTCCACCATGACTACTCCCGTCATCTCGGTTCGGGGCTTGGGGAAACGCTACGGCGCGACCGTTGCCGTCGAAGACGTTTCACTCGAAGTCTATGGCGGAGAAATCTTCGGCTTGATCGGCCCCAACGGCGCCGGCAAGACCACGACGATGGAGTGCGTCCAAGGCCTCCGCAAACCGGACCGAGGTACCATCTCAGTGCTGGGGCTCGACCCGCAACGGGAGGCCTCGGCTCTCCGCCAGCGGATCGGGGTTCAACACCAAGAAGCTCACCTTCAGAAGCGAATCAAGGTGTGGGAAGCCGTCGACCTGTGGTCTTCGCTCTACTCAACGGCGGTGGACCCTGAGGCACTCCTCAACCGGCTCGGGCTCTCGTCAAAGCGGAACGCCTGGTTCATGACCCTCTCAGGCGGTCAAAAGCAACGGCTGTTCATTGCCTTGGCCCTGATTCACCAACCCGAGGTCGTGTTCCTCGATGAATTGACCACCGGCCTCGACCCCCAGGCGCGGCGGGCGATCTGGGAGCTGATCACCGACATCCGAGCCCGCGGCACCACGGTCTTTCTCACCACCCATCTGATGGAAGAGGCCGAGAAACTCTGCGACCGAGTGGCCATCATCGAACATGGTCGAGTGCTCGAGATCGGGACGCCGGCCGAACTGGTCCAGAAGCACTGCCCCGAGCGATCGGTGATCTTCACCGGGGACGGACCGGGATTGGAGGCACAGCTGAAGGCCGTGCCTGCCATTCAGTCGGTGACCAGCGACGGATCGACCCACACCCTTCGGGGCCAAGGTGACGACTTCGTGACCGACGTCATCGGGGTCATCGCGACCGTCGGTATTCGAGTCCGAGGGTTCCGAACGGAGTTCCCCACGCTCGAAGACGTCTTCCTTAAACTGACCGGGCACGGGATCAGGGACTGACCAATGCTGAACGGACTCATGAAACTGACCTGGGTCGAGACCAAGGTGTTCGTCCGGGAGCCGATGGGGGTGGTCGGAAGCCTCGGCATCCCCGTGGTCATGTTTCTCGTGTTGGGCCGAATTCTCGGTTCTCCGCCGGGAGCCGGGTCGGCGGCCCCCGCGGCCCCGTTCAACGTGGCGATTTTGGCGGCCATTATCATCGCGATCGGCGCCGTGTTGTCGCTGATCTCGATCATCGCGATCTATCGCGAGGGCGGGATCCTCAAGCGGCTTCGGGCCACCCCGCTCTCGCCGCTGACAATCCTCGGCGCCCACGTGCTCGTCAAACTGCTCTTCACGGTCGTAGGGATGGCCCTACTCGTCGGTGCCGGCCGGCGATTTTTCCCAGGGGCCATGCAGGTCAACCTGCTCGGCTTCACGGTGGCGCTCCTCCTCAGCACGCTTAGCATTCTCTCGCTCGGATTCGTCTTAGCCAGCCTGGTGCGCACGGCTCGTTTTGCCCAGCCCCTCGGCGCGGCCGTCCTCTATCCGATGCTGGCCCTGTCTGGGCTGTTTGTTCCGCTCGAGCAAATGCCGAAAGTGGTTCAGGTGGTGGCGCTGGCATTCCCGACGACCCACGCCGTTTCGCTGCTCAATGGGATCTGGGACGGCTCGGGCCTTGTCGCTCACTGGGGGAACATCGTCGGCCTGATCGTCATTTTCGCGGTGTGCTGCCTGGTATCGGTCCGCCTGTTTCGGTGGGAGTGACGCGATTCGCCGTTACTCCGCCCGGTAGCCACTCTCTCGTCCGACGGAATCGGCCACCGGCCGGAGGTCATCGGCGGTGCCCGTTCTACCGTCAGGCCCGACGGGAAAACACGTCGAAGATCCGGCCACCGCGGCCACGCCCGCTTGGCCGTTACCGGGTCGTCCACTACTTCACCCGAACGATCTCAACCGGCGTATTGGCCACCCCGATCTTGAGGAGCCGGTTCGGGGCGGCGGTGCTGATCCAGAACGTCGCCGGCTGCCACCCGCCGGAAAACTCAACCTTGTAGGCCTCCGCGGGCCCGGCCGGCAAGGTGACCGTTTCGACCCCGAGCACTTTCAGCGTGACCACCTTCGACTCGTTCTGGCCGCCGGCGAACGCCTCGAACGACCACTGCGCTGTCGGCGACCAGGGCAACGCGGCAAGCAACCCTTGGATCGCATTGTCGTCGATCGTACCAGCCGCAACCGTGGTGTCGATCTGGACCGATTTCGGCCCCTGTTGGGTAACCGTGCTGGCGTTGCCCTTGACCCGTCCGGACCCGTAGTCGAGTTCGATCGAGGTCGGTTGGCCTTGGACCTTGCCACTCTGGCGCACTCGGACCATGGCGCCCGAAGCCGAGATATCGACCGTCGTCTGCTGTTCGACGAACCCGCCGATGTTAGTGTGTTCCGTCAGCCGTTTGCCCTCGGGCGTGTCCTCGATCGCGGTGGCCGACCAGCCCAGCGGATTGCCCTGGACCCGAACGACAAAACTGTCCCGGCCCGCGATCAATCGATCGAGAGCGAGGGGGAGCGGTTTGGCGCTGGGATTGAGGTCCGCTTCACTGACCGGCTTGCCGTCCGGATCGATAATGGAGACGGGTCCGATTTTCTTGAGGCCGTCAAGCACCTTCGCCCCATCCCCGACGACCACGATCACCATTCCGGTGGGCCGAATCAGGGCCTGGGCCGCCGCTTGGACCTCCGCCTCCGTCACGGATCCGATCTTAATGCGGTAGGTCTCGAGGTAGTCTTTCGGCAATCCGAAGAGCCGGACGTCGGTGACCGCCCCAGCCACCTGGCCCGCCGTTTGGACACTGAGCGGATAGCTCCCGGTAATGGCCGATTTAGCCGCCGCCAGCTCCTCCGCCCCGACCGGCTCTTGTCCGATCCGGCGAAGCTGGTTGATCATTTCGCCCAGGGCTGAATCGGTGACTTCAGTTCGGACCTCGGTGTTGGCGGTGAAGGTACCGGCCGCCCGGCGCCGGTCCAACGAAGAGTACGCCCCGTAGGTCCAGCTCTTTTGCTCCCGCAAGATCTTGAAGAGCCGCGAATCAGCGCCCTCGCCTAACACCCGGTTGGCGACGACGGCCGCATAGTGCCGAGGGTCACCGGCCCGATAGGTGAGGTTCGCGGCCAAGATGTTGGATTGCACCGACCCGGCTCGATGGACCAGGAAGATGTCGGTCGTCGTTCGGACCGGCGGGGCCTTGGCCACCGGCAGCGGTGCCGCTGCACCGACCCACCCTTTGAAGGCCCGAGCGGCGTGACCGCGGGCTTGGGCCAAGGTGATGTCACCGGTTACCACCAGCAACGCGCCGCCCGGCCTCAAGCGAGCCTTCTGGAAGGCCAC
>JAYVJS010000116.1:0-13086 GCA_043769075.1 Gemmatimonadota bacterium
CCTGGGGCTGGAGAAGGTCCCAAGGGTCCGGCTGTTCGCCGGTTAAAGTGGCACATGAGCTGGGTTCAGAACGTCGTGAGACAGTTCGGTCTGTATCCGCTGTGGGCGTGGGATTGTTGAGGGGAGTCGTCCTTAGTACGAGAGGACCGGGACGAAACGACCTCCCGTGTACGGGCTGTCCCGCCAGGGGCATCGCCCGGTAGCGACGTCGTGCGCAGATAACCGCTGAATGCATCTAAGTGGGAAACTGTCCCCAAGATGAACAATCCTGGACCGTAAGGTTCCTAAAGGGCCCTGGGAGACTACCAGGTTGATAGGGCGCAGATGTACGGGCTGTAAGGCCTTCAGTCGAGCGCTACTAATCGCCCGTGAAGTTTGATCTCTTCCATTGGTTTTGATTCCGAGCGGGTTTGAGACCCGCTCCTACGAACGACATCATCCAGTTCTCTCAGTTGCCGATTTCGGGCGCCCCGTTGGGCGCCCCTATCGGTGGTTGACTCGAGGCCCGGTGCGGCCATACGTCGTCCGATCCTTCCTCCCCTGGTATACAGGGGCGAAGACGGATAACCGACCGCATACCGCTCGGTGTTCAGCACCGATAGCTCAAGATTGGCTGACGACTAGCGCGCAGGGGCCACACCCGTTCCCATTCCGAACACGGTCGTTAAGCCCTGTAGCGCCGATGGTACTGCGACTGAGAGGTCGTGGGAGAGTAGGCCGTCGTCAGCCACCCCTGTGCAGCCCCAGCTCCTCGAAAGAGGGACTGGGGCTGCCTTGCATTTGGGCCCAAGGCGCAGGCTTTGGAGCGGTGGGTGGGCCACTTGCCGGGGCCCGGGGCCGGGGGCAACTTGATAGCCGACGTTTGTGCCGCCACAACCCACCGGAATCTCACCATGACCCACACCATTGAAACCATGACCGGCCCCGAGATGATTGCCCTCACCAAACGGCATACCCTCTACGAGTGGTCAGCCCAGTCGAAGGTCGATCCAATCGCCATCGGCCGAGCCGAGGGAATCTATTTTTGGACCCCGGAAGGGAAGCGGTTCATCGACTTCAATAGCCAACTGATGTCCGTCAACATCGGGCACGGCGACCGGCGGGTGATCGACGCCATCGCCAATCAGCTGGCGACGCTCGCCTATGCGAACCCATTCATGGCCACTGAGCCTAGGGCCCGGCTGGGCGCGAAGCTCGCTGAGCTCTGTCCCGGCGACATCGACACATTTTTCTTTACGAACGGCGGCGCCGAAGCTAACGAGAACGCCGTCAAATTGGCCCGGTTCTATACCGGCCGGCACAAGATCATGGCTCGGTATCGGTCCTACCACGGGGCGACCGCCGGCGCGATCACCTTGACCGGCGACCCTCGACGTTGGGCGGCCGAACCCGGAATGCCCGGAGTCGTCCGGTTTCCCGACGAATACCATGGGATCCAACGGGGGTGGGATCCCGTGGAACGGTCGCTGGCCGCGATCGAAGAAATCATCCAGCTCGAGGGACCCCAGACGATTGCGGCTCTGATCCTGGAGACGGTGACCGGCACCAATGGGATCCTCATTCCCCAGCCGGGCTATCTCGAGGGCATTCGGGCCCTCTGCACCAAGTACGGTATCCTGATGATTGCCGACGAGGTCATGGCCGGCTTCGGCCGGACCGGCAAGTGGTTTGCCGTGGACCATTGGAACGTCGTGCCCGATCTCATCACGATGGCGAAGGGTCTCACCAGCAGCTACCTGCCGCTTGGAGCTCTCGGAATGCGCCGCCATCTCGCGGAGCACTTCGCGGACAAGGTGTTCCATGGGGGGCTCACCTACAATAGCCACCCGACTTGCTGTGCCGCCGCGCTCGCGACGATCCAGGTCATGGAAGACGACAAGACCATCGATAACGCGGCGCGGATGGGTGTGGTGCTCAAAGGGCTGTTGGCCGACTTGGCGTCGAAACACCCGTCGGTCGGTGCGGTCCGGTCGATTGGTCTTTTCGGGATCGTCGAATTGGTACGGAATGCCAAGACCCTCGAACCAATGGCGCCGTTCAATGGAACTTCCGAGGAGATGGCCGCCCTCAATCGGTTCTTTCGGGACCAGGGGCTCTATACGATCGTCCGCTGGAACTACTTCTTCACCAATCCGCCGCTCTGTATCACCGAAGCCGAGTTGCGAGAAGCCTTCGAGATTATCGATCGGGCCCTTGAGATCACCGACCGAGCCGTCGTGGGGAGCTAGCGGGATGTTCCGCCGGCTTGCTCCGGTCCTCGGGCTGCTGGCGGCCTCACGGCTTTCGGCTCAGCTTCCTGGCGAGAGTGTCTATGAGACTCGAAAGAACCCCCGCGAGGAGGTCCGCGCCCGGGCCTTCGAAGAGGTCAAACCCTTTCTCGTCGAATGGAGTCGGCTGATCGGACGGCGTGAAACGGCGCCGCTCGACAAGATCTTGATGGACGCGGTGCTTTTTGCGCCCCTTGGCCTGGAGGCCAACGGCCGGGTTACGGTAGTCGATACGCTTGCTCGTTGGCTGCCTCGGATTAGCGGCTACCACCTAACGCCGCTCGACTTCGACGCCAGCGGGAACCTCGCCTACGGCTTCGGCACCATGCGCTACGAAAGGGCGGAGGCCAACGGCGGGTCGACCACCATCGACGGCGAATGGGTGATGGTCCTCTATCTCTGGGGGCGTTCCTGGAAGGTCCGTAGCTATCTCGAACGAGCCGGGCCATCGGGCTGAAAGAGCTGTCGGGGGCGGACGGGTGACGAATCGACGATCATTCAGTGGATCACCGATCGCGTCGAGGCCCCGGTTGTCCCGCATCCAGCCGAGCCGGTCGAAACGACGTCGGGAATTTCGTCGAGCAGCGCTTGGATCCGGGCGGCCGAGTCGAGGCGACCGATGACTCGGCGTTCGGCGGACGTGAGTCGCTGGCTCAATTGGGCGTACTGGGCATCCATGGCAGGGAATGTGGCGGCAAGGTCGTTGGCCAACCCAGGGTCGCTGGCGTCGATGCCGGGGCAGAGCTAACGTTGCTCGCGTGATGCGCTTATCGACTCGCAGACTGATTACCTACGCCATTCTCGCCGTCGGAGCCCTCGTCGGTTGCTCGGCCGGTCGCCCGACGCCAGCTGCGGCGATCATCGAGACGTACCTTGACCGCTACTTCGCCTTCTATCCCTCTCAGGCAACCCAAGCGGGGCGGCACGACTTCGACGGCCGGCTCGAGTCGTTTGGACCCGGGGAACTGGCGGGTTGGCTGGCGTTCAATCGGGCGGCCGTCGACTCGGTCGCGGCGGTTCTCGCCGGTGACCTCAGCGCTGATGATCGGATTGATCTCGAGTTGCTCGATCGACGAATCAAGCGTGAGGTGTTCGACCTCGTCACCCTGGCTCGGCCCGTTCGGAACCCGCTGTTTTGGAGCACCCCGATTGCCGAGGCGACCATCTTTCTCTTGCTTCGGCCGGAGCGGCCCCTGGCGGAGCGATTCCACGCGGCGCGACAACGGGTCGAGGCGATCTCGGCTCTGGCCGCCGCCGCGCGCGCCTCTCTTGCCGGGCCTGACCGATCATCCGTCGTGCCGGAGTTCGCCCGCCTGGCCGCGGGGCAAGTTCGATCCGCCGCCACATTTTACCGTGATGGCCTGGTCGCGGCCGGTGGGGGCCTCCCGGCCGCTGTTCTCGATTCGGCTCGGATTTTCGGGGTGGCTGCCGCGCGGGCCCTGGAGTCGCTCGGAGAGTTCTTCGATTCCCTTGCCGTTACGGGAACGGGGAACCCGAGGCTCGGCGCGGACTACCCGGCGGTGTTTGCGCTCGAGACCGGGATCTCCGATCCGGTTGACAGTGTGCTAGTCCAAGCCGAACGCGATTTGGAACTGACGGTGACCGAGGCCGCCCGCTATGGGCGGGCGATTTGGGACTCGGTCCTTCCTGGCCAGGCTCAGCCGTCCGACGATCGGAGCGCACTCCGCCTTCTGTTTGGCGCGGTGGCGGCGGTTCGGGACTCTACGGTTGAGGCCTATCTCGCCCATTGGCAAAGCCTCGTTCCGGCGCTTGAGGAGTTTGTGAGGAAGCGGGGTCTGGTCACCCTCCCATCCGACCGGACGTTGGTGGTTGGAACCTCACCGGCGTACTTCGCTGGGCAATCGGTCGGCGGAGTCTACGGCGCCGGTCCCTTTGAACCGGCTGCTGTCACCTTCCTTTTCGTACCGGTGCCGGGAGCGGGAGCGGATCGTGCAGGCCAAGCGGCGTTTTTCGCTGATTTCAACCGACCCTTTACCCGGATGATCGCGGCCCACGAGCTGATTCCGGGCCACTACCTCCAAGGCCGGATCGCGGCGCACGGGGCGCAGCCAATCCGGGCCGTATTCGCGGACGGGGTCTATACCGAAGGGTGGGGGACCTTCGTTGAACGGATCCTGCTCGAGGCCGGCTGGGGCGGGCCGCTCGAGTGGCTCGCCCACTACAAGAAGCAACTGGAGAACACCGCCCGGACCATCGTTGACATCCAAGTTCACACCAAAGGTCTCGACCAGAGCGCGATGACCTCGTTCGTTCGGGACCGGGCGATTCAGGGGGAGCAGTTGGCCCGCAACATGTGGCTGCGGACGCTGACCACGGCTCCGCAGATTACGACCTACTACCTCGGCAATCGGCAGATTCGGGCTATCTACAACGAAGCGAGACAGCGGCCCGGCTTCGTGATGGGCCGGTTTCTCGATCAAATGATGTCGTTAGGCGCGGTTCCGATCGCTGCCTACCGGCGACAGGTGCTTGGGGCGGGGCGCTAGCCGCAGCCGTGCCGGTGACGGAGCGGGCTGGTGAGGCCATAGCGGCCCATCGGCGAATGGTCCCCCCAGCCGAACTTGAGGCCGAGACTCAATGCCGAGAAGGTAGGTCTCCCATAGGTGGCGGTCAGGTCGAACAGGCCTCTGCCAATGGCGCGGACCCGGCCGGTGGTCACCTCGGCGAATACCAGCACACATCCCTGGTTTTGGATCGGAGCCAAAGGAAACGTTGCGCCCAGGGTGTGAGAGGTCCATTGGGTCACCCCGAGGATACTGTTCTCAAGGTGGGGTCTTGCCGACCGGAACGGGCTCAGCCGCTCTTCCTCCGGCCGCTCGGTGGCCTCGAACCGGTACTGGAGTTGGAGCCGCCGCCCTCGCCATTCAGCCTCTGCGAGCCAGCTGTCGAATTCGAAAAAGCCATCCAGCTCTGAGGTCCGAGCCCACTCACCGAAGATCGTGACCCGGCCGGCCGGATACGCCGTTAGGCCGACGTGACGCTTCTTCTGATATGAACCGGCGCCGGGCCGATGTTCCGGGGAAGTGACCCCGGCTATCGACACGGCCGCTTCCGCCAGCTCCCGGTGGCGGTAGGTCGCCCTAAGGGACCACGAGTCCCCGAATCGCCCCTTGATCCGTGGCCATTGCCCCGGCCGCTCCGGCTCGTCACCGTTGAAGAGCGCTCCTTCGAACGTTGCAGGTCCGATCCCGAACTGGACGCCAACGACCGCCCGCTCGAGAATCTGGGCAAGGTGGTGGTTGACTGGATAGCGAACGAAAGGCCGCACCATCGGGTCGGCCGAGCCGAACGGGACGAATCCCTTGCCCAAGAATGCGGCGACCCGACAACGGTCCCGGCGACCGCAGGAGATGGTCCGGACGCCTTCAACGACGAGTTCGTGCCAGAAAGTGTGGGGGTGACGGCGATCGACGAAGCCCTCGCCCCAAGCGCCCGGCGTGAGCTCGCCGCCGGGGATCGTAAGCCCCTCGAGGTTGATCGTGCCTCGAGCGCTGAACCCTCGGCCCAAACGGACGCTTGTCATGATCACCGGCTGGATTACCTGGACCGCGGTGGCAGGACGAGCCTCCGCGGTCGGGTTGACCCGGTGGAGTACCGCGATGGCTTGGGCCGCGATCGCAGCCTTGACTTGGGCCGACGCCCCGGCCGGGCTGCCACCCAGAAGCAAGAGGGTTCCGAGGAGTCGAATCGCGGCGGAACGGTTCATAGTGGACCTGATGTTAGCCGGGCGGCCGCATCTTCTGCCATCTCTGCCCACCGATCCCCTCAAACCGGCCGGGACCTGGTTATCCTTGGGTCTATGACCAAATGCGGTCGAATCGCGATCGCCGGCCGCCCCAACGTCGGAAAATCCTCTCTCCTCAATGCCTTGGTCGGCGACCGGCTGGCGATGGTCAGTCCGAAGGCCCAGGCCACCCGTGAACCCGTCGTCGGGCTTCGGACCGAAGGAGAGACCCAATTTATTTTCGAAGACCTCCCCGGCCTCCTTGACCCAGCCTACCTGCTGCAGCGACGGATGGTGGGCCTCGCGGTGGCCGCCATCGAGCGGGCCCATGTGATTTTGCACCTCCATCCGGCCGCCGAGTTTCCCGCCCCGGATCTCGCGACACTGCTACCGGCGGGGATCCGGCCGAGACAGCCGGTCGTCGTGGCCTATACCAAGGCCGACCTGATCAAACCGACGACCCGGGTTGCCGGCCAGCTGTACGTGTCCGCCGAGCCGGCCGAGGGCCTTGACCAGCTCCTGGCGGTGCTCGCGTCCGGGCTCCCGCACGGAGAGTGGCAATACCCGGGCGATGATCTTGGGACCCAGCCGGTCCGATTTTTCGTGACCGAGTACTTGCGGGAGGCCGCCTTTCAACATCTGGAAGACGAAGTCCCCTATTCGTTCGCGGCGATGGTCGAGGAGTTCCGCGAAACGACGGACCCCGTCTACATTCGGACGACGCTGTTTGTCGAACGCGAGTCGCAAAAACGAATATTGATCGGGGCAGGCGGGCGGACCATCAAGGCCATCGGGCAACACGCCCGGGGGCGGCTCGAAGCGTTGCTCGGTCGCCGGGTCTTCCTTGAGACGTGGGTGAAGGTCCTGCCCCATTGGCGTCAATCGAGCGAGTTGCTCGCTCGGTTGGGATTTCCTGAACATCCATGATGGAGTTTGACGTATGAGCCTCGCCCCTGAGTTGCTGGAAATCCTGGTCTGCCCAAAGTGCAAAGGCGACTTGGAGCATCGTCCAGAAGAACAGGTGCTGATCTGCCGTGTGTGCCGGTTGGCCTACCCGATCGAGGACGACATTCCGGTCATGCTGATTGACGAGGCGCGACCTCTGTGAGCGACGGGACCGCGATCGAGAAGGCAGTGGTGGCCGCGACCGATCTGGCCGCCAGTCACCGACATCATTTCGTCGGGACAGAGCATCTACTCGCCGGGCTGCTCCAGAATTCCGACGGGTTTGCCGCGACGGTGATCGCCAAGGCGGGGATTGACCTTGACGGGTTGCGGGCCGGCCTAATGCAGGGGCTTCGCCAGTCGGCCGATGACGCGCCCGAAGCGCGCCCCTCGGTGAGCCGGTTTGCCGAGCGGGCCCTGGAGACGGCCCGGGCCGCGGCGGCAACCGCGGGCCGTCCCGAGGTCGAAGAGCGAGATGTCCTCCAGGTGCTGATCGCCCAGCCGAAGGGCAGGATGGCCCAGCTCCTGAAGGGCGACGGAAACGCGTTGGTCGCGCTTCGCTCGGCGCTCGGGTCACCGCCGTCGTCCCGGCCGGAACGAAAGCCGGCCGAACGAGCGGAGCCGAAGCCGAGGAACCCGCCCGCCGAGCCAAGGGCAGCCAGGCCGCCCCGCGAGCGTGAGGCCAAGCCCGCCACGAAGCCGCCCGTCGCCCCAGCGCGGACCCAGCGGATAGTCGAGGAGCCCGAGGAGCGCGACCTGCGTCCCCTCCGGATTGCCCGCCCGCTTCCCAACCGGCCCTTTCCCTGGTCGCTTCTGCTCCTGGCCGCGGTGCCGGCCAGCGTGGTGCTCCGGCTGATGAATGCCCCCGACGTTTGGGTCTTTGTCACGGCCTGTGTCGCGGTGCTGCCGTTGGCCGGTTTGATGGGAGACGCGACCGAGTCTTTGGCTGAGCGCACCGGTCCGACCATCGGAGGTTTGCTCAACGCGACATTCGGCAATGCGGCGGAACTGATTATCGCGATCATGGCGCTCCGGGCCGGCCTAGTGGACCTCGTCAAGGCCTCGATTACCGGCAGCATTCTCGGCAACCTCCTGTTGATTCTGGGATTGTCGTTCATCGCGGCCGGCAGTCGGACCCCGATCGTCAAATTCAACCGGGCCAACGCCGGGATGAGCGCGGCCATGCTGGCGTTGGCGGTGATCGGCCTGGTGTTTCCGGCCCTCTTTCATGCGGCCCATGGCCCGCCGAACGCCACCGCGGAGCTGTACCTGTCTGAGGCGGTGTCGGTGGTCCTCATCGTTACCTATCTCCTCTCCCTGCTATTTTCCTTGAAGACCCATCGGGCCTTGTTTGGCGGGGGCGATCACCCGGCCATCGAACCGAGATGGGGCATAAGGGCCGCCGGGGCGATTCTCGCTCTTGCCACGGCCGGCATCGTTGTCGAGTCAGAACTCCTCGTTCACTCGGTTCAATCGGTCACCGCGACGTTCGGCCTGACCCAGACATTTGTCGGCCTTGTCATTATCCCGATTATTGGAAATGCCGCGGAGCACGCTACCGCGATCGTCGTGGCCCGAAAAGGGCAAATCGACCTGGCGCTCCAGATCGCGCTCGGATCCAGCACACAAGTTGCACTTTTGGTGGCCCCGGTCCTGGTGTTTCTTGGGCTGGCCCTGGGAACCGGAATGAACCTGGTGTTCCCGGTGTTTGACGTGGCGGCGCTCGCGGTCTCCACGATCGTGGTGGCGATCATTACCCTTGACGGTGAAACGAATTGGTTCGAGGGGGCCCAATTGCTGGCGGTTTACGCGATGATGGCGGCGGCGGCCTTCTTCATTTGACTTGTTCGAAGGTGGGGCCTAAGTTGCTAAGCCATAACCTTTTACGAAAGATCACTGGGTGAGGAATCGCCCGACCATCTTGATGTTTGGTCTGGCTGGAAAGCCGGTCCCGGATCTGGTCCAGCAATGGGCCGGCGAGAAGGAATTTCCGGTCGAAGTCCTCAATCGGCCGGAGGACGTGGAGTCGATCATTCTCCGGGGCCATCCCTGCTTTTTGGTGGTCGACGGGGATGCGCCCGGCGGCCAGGGCCCCGAGCTGGTCCGGCATCTCAAGAGCGATTCGTTTACCGCAATTGTCCCGACTTTGGTGCTGGCCACCCAGCACCAGCCGGACCGGATGCGGCAGTGGTTCGCCGCCGGCGCGGAGGAGATCCTCACCGAGGTGTTCCCGCCCGAGGAGCAGCGGGCCCGACTCGACGCCCTCCTGATCAGGAGCCAACGCGATGTGTCGGTGCACCCGTCGACTCGGCTGCCAGGAGCGCCGGAAATCGACCGAGAGATTCGTCGTCGCCTCGATGCGACCCAGGATTTTGCGGTGTGCTATGCCGATCTCGATCACTTCAAGGAGTACAACGACCGCTACAGCTATTATGACGGCGACCGGGTGATTTACATGCTGTCGCGAATCCTCCACGACGTGGCCAAGGGCATGCTGGGTCCGAGGGGTTTTGTCGGCCATATCGGGGGGGACGATTTCATCTTCATCATCCCGGCCTCCGAGATTAGCTTAGTGTGCACCGAGATCCTTTCGGTCTTCGATACCTTGGTGCCGTACCAGTACAACGAGCAGGACCGCCGAGCGGGGTATTACTTCGGCAAGGATCGCCGGGGCCAGCTCCATCGGGTCCCCCTGATGACGCTGTCGGTGGGAATCGTGACGAACCGCAATCGGACCTTTGCGCACCCCGCGGAAGTGAGCGAACTGGCGACCGAAATGAAGAGCTATGCGAAGACGTTGCCGGGTTCGGTCTTTGTCGTCGATCGCCGACAAACCCGCGTCGGCGACGAGCCGTAGTAGAGGATTTCGGGAATGAACGTTACTTGTACCGGTTGTCAGACCATCTTCCGGGTCGACCCCGCCAAAGTGCCGGCCAATGGGGTTCGCGCACGCTGCTCGGTTTGTAGCGGGGTCTTTTGGGTTCGCCACGACGTCGCGGTCCCTGTTCCGCCGGTTGAGGCTCCTCTGGTTGGGCAATTGGCGCCGGCTGCGGTTGTGGCGCCGGTTGCGGTTGTGGTGCCGGCCGTGGTTGTAGCGGCGGTGTCGCCGGTGGCACCAGTCCAAATGCCGCCGGTGCAACCGGCGCCGCCCCGGTTCTCGATTCCTGCCCAGGCCCCCGGAACATCCGCGATCCATTCAGCGCCGCCAGGGGCCACGATTCTGCCCCCGCCGGCAGTGGTGCCCTGGCCAACGGGCGGGCCGGCGGTCGCACCTCCGGCCCGCCGGCCGGAACTGCAGTCGCCCGCGGCCCCGCCGAGTTTTGAGCCGGCGGTTGGGCGCCCGGCGGTCGCGCCGCCGGCTCCGAGCAAGATCGAGCGGCCCGCCCCACCCGCCGCTCCGGCGCTTCCGAGCTACGTGTCGGCCGCAGCGTCGGCGCCGAGCCCGGCAACCTCGGTGGTGGCCGCCAAGAAGGCCCGGATCAACCCTTTTCTGAGTCAGGACCCCGCGGCAAAGGCGCGCCGGCTGGCCCGGGCCCTGATTTCGGATATGGTCGTGTACCATCCCGCCAAGCGTCGCGAGGGCCTTCAGAATTCCTCGCTGAAGCGACTCTTCGACGAGGAGATCCGGAAGAGTTGGGAGGAATACGTTGACCAAGTCGGCCAGGACATGGCGCAGTCAACCCCGTATTTCCAGGAAGCCCTGAACGAAATCCTGGCCGACGGGCAGCCCGTTTTCCCGTAGAAACAACCGGCAGTCCCCCCTATATTCGTCACGAGCCGGCCTTCGCCCACAGAAGACCGGCTCGCTTCTTTTGGACCAGCAATGGAGGATCCATGGCAGACAGTGCCGAGCGGTTGAGCGAGTTGGACCGGCGGATGGCCGAACTTCGAGACTTTCTTTGACTTGCCCGCGAAAACGGAGCGACTGGCTGTGCTCGAAACGGATCAACTCGTTCCGGGGTTCTGGTCCAATCAAGAGCGGGCTCGGATCGTGGTGGACGAGGTCAAGGCACTGAAAGGCTGGATCGGACCGTCGGCTGAGATTAGCCAACGCCTCGCCGACGCCAAGGGTCTTGCGGAATTGTTGGGGGTCGAGCCGGACGCCGACTTGGCGTCGGAACTGGAGCGTGAAATCACCGCTCTCGAGCAGGCGACCGAGTCGTTTGAGCTCAAGTCGATGCTCCAAGGCTCGGATGACCATCGGGGGGCACTGCTGACCGTGCACCCGGGGGCAGGGGGCACTGAGTCCCAGGATTGGGCGGAGATGTTGACCCGGATGTACCGGCGGTGGGCCGAACAGCACGGCTATCGTGTCAACGTATTGGACTTCGAGCCGGGTGAAGAGGCGGGCATCAAGTCCGCGTCGCTCGAGATTGTCGGTGAGTATGCCTACGGCTTTCTCAAGGCGGAGAAGGGCGTCCACCGGCTGGTGCGGATTTCACCGTTCGATTCCCAGGCCCGGCGGCACACCTCGTTTGCCTCGGCCTTCGTGTACCCGGTGGTCGACGATACGATTGAAATCGATTTGCGAGACGAGGACATCAAGATGGATGTGTACCGCGCGTCGGGTGCCGGTGGCCAGCACGTCAATAAGACGTCGTCGGCCGTGCGTCTGACTCACATTCCGACCAAGACAGTCGTGGCATGTCAGCAGGAACGGAGCCAGCACAAAAACAAGGAAACCGCCATGAAGATGCTCCGGGCGGCGCTCTACCAGCGTAAGCTGGAAGAGCAGGAGGCAGCCCGGGCCAAGGTCGAAGCGACCAAGACCGATAACTCGTGGGGTAATCAGATTCGCTCCTACGTCTTTCAGCCGTATACGATGGTGAATGATCATCGGACCGACCTCAAGGTCTCGGACGTGCAGCGCACAATGGACGGAGACCTTGACGGGTTTATTCGGGCCTATCTCAAGCGGTTCGGAAGGTCGATCGGATGACCGGCGCGGAGGACCGAAACTACATCGAGCAGGCCCGACGGGATACCCGCGCCCAGCTGGAGGCGTTAGGCGTTCGTCCGTACGCCTACCGGTTTGACCGATCGCATACCGCCGGCGCCGCGGTCGGGGCCTATCACGACGGGATGGGCGATGCCGGCCCCCTGGTCAAGGTTGCCGGACGAGTCGTCGCGCTGCGCTCCCAGGGCAAGACGATGTTTGCCCACCTCGAGGATCACACTGGCAAGGTCCAGGTGTACCTCCGCCAGGACCAGCTGGGAGATCAGTATGCGGTGGCCAAGCTCGTCGACCTCGACGACTTTATCGGCGTGACCGGCCACCTGTTTCGGACCCGGACCGGCGAGGTCACGGTCAAGGCGTCGGCGGTCGAGGTGTTGACCAAGAGCCTCAAGCCGCTGCCGAGGGGCAAGGCGCAAACCACGGAGACCGGCGAGGTGGTCACCTTTGGCGGGGTGCATGATCCGGAGTTTCGCTACCGGCAGCGGTACGCGGATCTGGCGGTGCACCCGGAGGTGCGCCAGGTCTTCGTGACCCGGGCAGCGGCGATTCGGTTTATTCGACGGTTCATGGACGACCGCGGGTATCTCGAGGTCGAGACGCCGGTGCTCCAGCCACTGTACGGCGGCGCGGCGGCCCGGCCCTTCACCACTCATCATAACGCGCTGGACATCCCGCTCTACCTCAGGATCGCCGACGAGCTCTACCTCAAGCGGTTGATCGTCGGCGGGTTCGATCGGGTCTATGAAATCGGCCATGACTTCCGCAACGAGGGGATGGATCGGAGTCACAATCCCGAATTCACGATGTTGGAGTTCTACGAGGCGTACGCCGACTACACCGACATGATGGCGATGATGGAGGCGATGATTCCGGGCTTGGTCGAGCATTGTCGGGGTGGGATGACCCTCGAGGTCGAAGGCCAGAGTATCGATTTTGCTCCCCCGTGGCCCCGGCTACCGTTCGCTGAATCGGTGGCGCTCCGATCCGGGGTCGACATCTTGACGGCGTCTGACGCGGCCATGCGGGATCGCTTGATCGAAGCCGGAACGACCCGGGAATCCGCCGCGTCGATGACCGGCGGGAAGTTGATCGACGAAATGTTCAAGACGTTTGTGGAACCCCACCTCATCCAACCGACGTTCGTGACGGAACACCCGGTCATGATCTCGCCG
>JAYVJS010000117.1:0-3071 GCA_043769075.1 Gemmatimonadota bacterium
GCCACGTTCATCCCCGACGGCTGCCAGAAACTCTTGTCGATCGTCCTGACCAGTTGCGCGACCAACCTCCGGTCGGAGGAACTTCGAACCGAACTCCGCCAGACCAATCGGGGCCTCGAAGCCGCGATCGAGGAGCGAACGGCCGAACTTCGCCAAGCCCGCGATGCCGCCTTCCGGGCATCCCAGGTCAAATCGGAATTCCTGGCCAACATGAGTCACGAAATCCGGACGCCGATGAATGCGGTCCTTGGCACGGCGGCGATGCTGATGGATGCTGGGCTCCAACCCGAACAACGGGCCCTCGCCGAAACCATCGACCGCTCCGGGCGAGATCTCCTCACGATCATCAACGACATCCTCGATTTTTCCAAACTCGAGGCCGGCAAGCTTCGGATCGAGGCCATCCCCTTCGACCTTCCCGAAACCGTCACCGCCGTGGTCGCGTTGCTGACGGCCAAGGCCGAGGCCAAGCAGATTCGTCTCCGGGCGAAGATTGCCGACGGGACCCCCACCCATGTGACCGGCGACCCGGGCCGCCTGCGCCAAGTACTCACCAACCTGATCGACAACGCGATCAAATTCACCGAACAGGGCTTCGTCATGCTTCACGTGGCGCCGGTCCCGGCCCCGGAAGGTGTCAGCACGGTGTCCTTCACCATCCGCGACTCCGGGATCGGGATCCCGCGGGACAAACTGGCCAGCATCTTTGAGAAGTTCACCCAAGCCGATACCTCCACCACCCGGAAGTTCGGCGGAACCGGCCTCGGCCTCACGATCTGTCGCCAACTGGCCGAACTGATGGGTGGGGCGATCACGGCGGCCAGCGAGCCAGGAGACGGGAGCACCTTCTCGCTCACCATTCCATTCAAACAACCGGTCACTCCGGTCACGCCGGCCGCCGGCGGGACGAAGACTCCCCGTCAGCTCAGCGGGAATGTGCTGCTGGCCGAGGACTATCCCGCTAACCAGCGGATCGCTCGGTGGATGCTCGAACGCCTCGGCCTCAGGGTGACCCTCGCCGAACACGGAAAGCAGGTTCTCGACCATCTCGCCCGGGAACGGTTCGATCTGATCTTGATGGATTGCCAGATGCCGGAAATGGACGGCTACGATGCCACCAGCGCCATTCGGACGAGCGCGGCGCCCTACGCCGGGATCCCGATAATTGCGATGACCGCGGCGGCGTTAGCCTCCGACCGCGATCGCTGCCTGGCGGCGGGAATGAACGACTACATCAGCAAGCCGGTCCAGCAAGACGACCTCGCCCGGGTGCTGGCCGGCTGGCTTCCTGAGCCGCAAGCTCGTTAGGCAGCCCGACACGCGATCGTCACCGTGGTACCGGCCTCAAGACGGCTCTCGACCTCGATCGTCGCCCCCCATCCTTCGACCAAGCGCTTGACGATGGCCAGCCCGAGGCCCGACCCGCTCGTGGTCGTGGAAAATCGCGGTTCGAAAATCCGCCCCAGCCGATCGGCTGGAATCCCGGCCCCGTTATCGATCACGGCCACCACGGTTCCAGAGACCCGGACCCGAATCGAGGTCGCCCCGGCATTGCGGGCGTTTTCGAGCAAGTTGACCAGCGTTTCCTTGAGTTCGTCCCGGTGGGCCAGCACCGGCCGTTCGTCGCCCAACTCGAGGGCGACCGCCCCGGCGTCCGGCGCCAAACCATAGAGCGCCACCACCTCCCGGCACACGTCGCCTAACGATGTCGACTCCGGTTCCGGCCGCCCCTCCGAGGGGGCCGCGAACCGGCTAAAGGCCCGCGCAATGGTGTCGAGACGGTCGATCTCGCCGAGAATCCGCCGAGCGGTCTCGTCGAGGATCGGCCCGATCGGTCGTCCGTCACGGTAGACCCGTTGCAGGTGCTGAATCCCGAGTCGCATTGGGGTGAGCGGATTCTTGATCTCGTGGGCGACTTGATTGGCCATTTCGCCCCACGCCAACACCCGAGCCGCTCGCTCCTCGGCCTCTTGGGTTGCCCGGACGTCGGCAGCCATCTTCTTGAGGGCGGCGAACACCGGTTCGAACTCCGCCGTCGGCACGCCCCGCGGCGCGGGGAGCTCCTCGCCTCGGCCGAACGCCAACGCCGCATCGCGGAGGTCGGCCGCCGGCCGAGACAGCGCCTTGGCCGAGCGGTTGGCCGCGGCGACAGCGGCCACCAGTCCCAGCACCACGGCCAAGGCAAGTAAATAGGCCAAATCGAGTTGCTGGGCCCCGATCGTCGGATCGACCGCCGACTGGGGCGCCGCCAACATCGCAGCGTCTCCGGTCGGGAGCCGGACCGCCCGGACCCCGAGCCGCGTCGGCGTCACCGAGGACGGACCATCCGTCACCGCCGTTGGCTCCCCATCGATCTGAATCCGGTGGAACACCTCGGGATCGATCAGCGGGTTGACCAAACCGAAGTCCTCGAAGACCCCGCCTCCGTTCGAGGCCTTCAGCCGACCATCCTTGTAGAGAACCAGATTGGCATCGACCCGCTCGCTCAGCAATTCGAGCGATCGGTCCAAATCCGCGCCGGCGACCAGCGGCAGGGTCGCCCCGGGAGAGGCGTCGCGGAGCGTCTGCCCGATGACCAGATCCCGCCGACTCCGGCCCTCGTTGGCCAGTTCGAGGATGTTGAGGAGCGCAAAGCCGCTGGCCGGGACCAAGAAGAAGGCGCCTAACGCGAACGCGATCCGCGTCCGGAACGCCCCCCACTCCGGCCACCAGGTCGGCCGACCGAGCCGGCCGGTCAACAACCAGCTGGCCAGGCCGACCAGCCCGAACAAAATCAGCAAGTCGACGACGACCAACAACAGGCCGCGAACGACCAGCCCCAGGGGCTGCCCCAGCTCCACCACGCCATTGACGTCCCGCGCCCCGTCCCCCATCGCGACCGTTCGAGAGCCCCGGGCCGTCCATTGTTCGCGCCGCCACAACGTGACCCCGTCGCGCGGCTCCGCCAGCGAGCCGGTCGGGGCAATAGCCAACCGATACAGCGGCCGGGCCGAGGGCGTCGGGTTGAGGAGCCGGCCCAACCGGGCCTGCGGGACCAGACTCGTCCGCGGCCCCAAGGCCACCGACATCAC
>JAYVJS010000118.1:0-3292 GCA_043769075.1 Gemmatimonadota bacterium
GTGCGCAGGCCGGTGGCGGCGATCACCTGGTCGACCCGCAGCGGCTCGGCCTGGCCGGCCAGCGCCAGCTGGCGGAAGTAGACGTCCTCGAGGTCCGGCTCGATCGGTTCGAACCCGGTCGGCGGGGACTCGCTATACACGTGGATGACCGGCACCCCGGCCAGCATCTGGGTCGAGATCACCTGATGGCTGGCTTGGGCCGCGGCCAGATCGCGCTTATCGATTTCCTTCCGCCACACCTTGCCCCGCAGGCCGGCCACGATCTGTCGGGGATCACCGGCCAGCACCACCTGGCCCTTGTTGATGATGGCCATGGCGTGACACAGCTCCCGGACGTCCTCGACGATGTGGGTCGACAGGATGACCACGATGTTCTGGCCGATCTCGGCCAACAGGTTGAGGAAGCGATGCCGTTCGGTCGGATCGAGGCCGGCGGTCGGCTCGTCGACGATGAGGAGCTTCGGCGTGCCGGCCAAGGCAATGGCGATCCCCAACCGCTGTTTCATCCCGCCGGAGAAGGTGCCGACCGCCTTCTTCCGGCTCTCGTGGAGGTTGGTCTGCTGCAACAAATTGGCGACCAAGTCGCGGCGCTGGCGTCCGTCCGTGACACCCTTCATCGTGGCAAAGTGATCGAGCGTCAACTCGGCCGAGAGATTCGGATACAGCCCGAACTCCTGGGGCAAGTATCCGAGGACCTTCCGGAGCTCATCGGGCTTGGCCAAGACATCCAAATCACCGAACCGGATCGAGCCGCTGTCCGGCAGCTGGAGGGTAGCGATCGTCCGCATTAGAGTGGACTTCCCGGCTCCATTCGGGCCAAGGAGGCCAAACATCCCGGTGCCGATCGTCAGGCTGACGCCGCTGAGTGCCCGAACGCCGTTGGGGTAGGTCTTGGTGAGGTTGTCGACAACAAGCTGCACGGGAGACTCCGGGGGTGGGGATTCAAGTTTGAGGTCGTGAGTGCCGATACTCCGGGAGGCAACCACCTGGAGCAGGGTCGTACGCCCTTATGATACCGACAGTCTCACGGATTCGCCCAGCCGACGTACTCCGTCGCAGCTCGGATCAGATTCGAAATGCGGCCGCGATTCTCGCCCAAATCGCTGATGATACTGCCGGCACCGACGCCGAACGGTTCGGGGCCCTCTTTCCGGGGCAGCTTGATCCTGAGGTAGAGGAACTGAACACCCGGCGCGATAGCACGATCCGGATCGCCCAGCGATCCTTTTCCGGCCGGCTCCGCCTGGCCCAAGATGGGGAACCGCGCTAGCCCCTCTACCGTCCCCTCCCACTTCACCTTATTCTAGGGTGCTGAATTCCCCGATGACGAGGCTGATGTGGCTGACGAACCAGAGTACCTGCAACGACTTAGAAGGTCCCGCGAGGAACGCGAGGCTCGCCGAGCCGTCCCGACCGGGCCGACGGCGGCCGGCCCCGTGCTCTCGGCCCCCGAGCAAGAGGCGGTCCGGTGGGCGAAAGCTGCCGCCAAAGGCACGGAACTCCGGTCGATTCGGAACCTGAATGGAGCTCGGTTCGCCGCACTCTTGAGGCTCCAAGGAGCCAGTGGGGTCAAATTCGTATCCCTGGAGGGCTTCGCCAGCCGCGAGGCCTTAGTCGAGCGGGTGAAGCCCGGGGCCACGGTGGGCGAGGAGGTCCTAGGGGCCTACGAGGTCAAGGGCGGGCGGCCGGTTGATGTCACCCTCGACGAGGCCAACCAAGTGGTACTCAAGATGGGGGCGCCACGGCCTGGGGCGAACCCGATGACCCCAGCCCAGATGATCCGGAAAGCGGAAGCTGAGGCGGTCGAACGAGAGAAGAACCGCCCCAAGGACCGGGATAAGGGCGGTCGTCGCTAGGCTGGGGTCGCTTCGGCGCCCTCGGTTTTTGGCATGGTCCGGAATCCGAACCCGCCGCTGATCAGGGCCCAGTGATTGTCGTGGTCGGCGCCGGTGCCGCCGGCTTCATGGCCGCTATTCACGCGACCCATGGCGGCAAGCCCGTCACCCTCCTGGAGCGGATGGCCGAGGGCGGCCGCAAGATCTTGATCAGTGGCGGAGGCCGGTGCAACGTCCTGCCGTCGGTCCTCGATGTCGGTCGCTTCGTCACGGATTCCTCCCGCCCGACCATGACCAACATGCTCCGCGCGTGGCCGGTCGAGGAGCAGCGGCGCTATTTCGAAGAAGTGTTAGGGGTTCCTCTAGCACTCGAGGCGGCGACCGGGAAGTTGTTTCCCGCCTCGAACAGAGCCCGCGAGGTTCGCGATGCCCTCCTCTTCGCTGCTCGCCAGGCCGGGGCGACGATCCGATACGGCGCCCACGTCAAGGAGGTCATCCCCACGCCGTCCGGCTGGTCGGTGGCGTTGGCGGATCGCACTACCCTCGCTGCCGATGCGGTGATCCTGGCGACCGGCGGGCTCAGCGTTCCCGCCACCGGGAGTGACGGGTTCGGGCTCGCCGCCGCCCGGCAACTTGGACATCCGATCCACCCGACCTATCCGGCTCTAACGCCCTTGGTGGCCGAACCCGCCGTTCACTCCGATCTGGCGGGCGTCTCCCTGGAGGCCACCCTTCGTGGCACCGACAATCACGGCCGCTCAGTTCTTGCCACGGGGGGCTTCTTGTTCACCCATCGAGGCTATAGCGGTCCGGCGGTGCTCGACGTGTCCCATTTGTCCGCTCGAAGCGGCCTGGATGGGGGACCTCGGGCTCGAATCGGAGTGCAATGGTCCCGCCATGATTCAGAGGCCTGGGACCGGATCCTCAGGGCCCAGGGACGTCAGTCGGTGGCCACTGTGGTTCGGCGGGAGATTCCGCTTCGTTTGGCGGATCGGATCCTGGCTCAGGCGGCCATTCCACCCGATCAGACCTTGGCCCAGTTGGGTCGGGAAGCTCGCCGGGTGCTGATCGGCTTATTGAGCGACTACGACCTTCCCTGGACAGGAGACGAGGGCTATAAGAAAGCCGAAGTGACCGGCGGGGGCGTCGCCCTATCGGAGGTGAATCCGGTGACGCTGGAGAGCCGGCGCTCCCCAGGCCTCTTTTTCTGTGGCGAAATGCTCGATGCGTTCGGTCCGATCGGCGGCTATAACTTCGCCTGGGCCTGGGCGACCGGACGGGCGGCGGGTCTGGGTGCTGGGGGTGCTTCGGGTCGATAGCTTGGCGGCCGCGTTGATGCGACCGCCTCGCTCCCGACGACTCTATTGGTTGAGTCCGACCCGGGCCTCGTCGATCAGCCGGGCTGCGGCTTCGAGTCGGCCGGCAATCCGCGCCGCCTCCGCTTCGGCTTCCTTCCA
>JAYVJS010000119.1:0-8654 GCA_043769075.1 Gemmatimonadota bacterium
CGCCGCCGCCCGGACGGGGCCGACAGCCCGGCAGCGAAATGGTGAAGACCAAGCCGCCGCCGGCCACCGCGGCGACTTTGAGAAACTCACGGCGAGTAGGTTGGCTCATCGGGTCGCTCCGGAGGTTTTGATTTCCGCCGCCAGCTTGATCGCCTGACGGATCCGGCCATAAGTTCCGCAACGACAGAGGTTGCCCGCCATCGCGGCATCGATATCGGCATCAGTGGGCTTGGGGTGCTTGTCCAAGAGCGCGGCTGCGCTCATCAGTTGCCCGGCTTGGCAGTACCCACATTGGGGAACATTGAGTTGTTGCCAGGCCTGTTGGACGGCATGGTCAACCCCACCACCGGCCAGGCCCTCGACCGTGGTGATCGCCTTGCCCTCGACCGCTGAAACAGGAACGCTGCAGGAGCGAACCGGGCTGCCGTTCAGATGGACCGTGCAAGCGCCACACATCGCGATTCCGCACCCAAACTTGGTGCCGGTCAAACCAACCAGATCGCGGATTGCCCACAGCAAGGGCATGTCCGGCGGGGCGTCAATCTGGTGGCTGGTGCCGTTGACGAGGAGGTTCATCGGGTGCTCCGAATTGAGACGAAGGTACCAAGATACATCAGGTATCGGCCGGGTGCCCCCGGCCTTCACCGCAGCAATTCGGCGGCGGCCCGACTACCTTGGGCGGGTTCCCTCGCGCCGCCGGGGAACCAGCAACAACCCCGCTGCAGGAGGTCGATTGGCCAGACATAACTACCAATTCGAAAAACGCCAGCGCGATCTGGCCAAGAAACAGAAAAAGGAAGAAAAGCGCCAGCGCAAGCTCGAGCAGGGGGCCGATCCCGAGAGCGAGGCCCAGACCGACGAGACGAGTCCCGGGGAGAACGACGCGGCTCCCGCCGATCCGCCATCGTAGGATCGAACTACCGAGCGAACACCACCCGGCCGTTGACCACGGTCATCGTCACCCGCCCTGAGAGCAGCCGGGCGGGGTCCGTCTCGGCGACTCGAAGCGGATCAAGATCCAGAACGGTCAGGTCAGCCCACCGCCCAGCTTCGATCACCCCAGCAACTCCTTCTGAAAAGCCGGCATAGGCTGACCAGCTCGTGTAACCGCGGAGCGCCTCTTCGGCCGTGAGACGTTGCTCCGGGTACCACCCGCCCGGCGGGCTGGAGCTCTTGTCCTGCCGAGTCACGGCGGCGTGGAAGCCATAGAAGAAATCGAAGTCCGAGCCCGGCAAATCCGAATTGAGCGTTATCGGTACGCCGGCCCGCCGCATCGTTCGCCACGCGTACGCTCCCTTGACCCGCTCCGGCCCCAGGCGGGCTTCGGCCCAGGTCTTGTCTTCGACCGCATGGGGCGGCTCCATCGAGGCGATGAGGCCCAAGGATTTGAACAGAGCGAAATCGGCCGGAGCGATGACTTGGGCGTGCTCGACCCGATGCCTGAGCGATCGGGTCGTCGGGGCCACCCGGAAGACCGAATCATAGAACGCCAGGACTTCGCGGTTCCCCGCGTCCCCAATGGCGTGCACCGCCACCTGAAACCCCGCCCGCATCAGTCCGGCGACGCCCGCTCGATCGAACCCGTAGCGGTCACCGCTGACCCCCCGGTGACCCGCGCTGTCCGCGTAATCCTCGAGCAGTCGAGCACCACGGCTGCCGAGCGCTCCATCGTAGTATGCCTTAACGGCCCGCACCTGAACCATCCGGGTCGAATCCCGCAACGGACCTCGCTCGGTCCAAGCCCGGACCAGGGTCGTGTCGCGGGCCGAGAGCATCGCGTAGACCCGGACCGGCAGCCGCCGCTGACGGTCGAGCGAGAGCAACGCGGTGATCGTCTCAGCCTCGGCCCCGGCTTCATGAACCTCCACGTACCCTCGGGCCGCCATCGTGTCGAGGGCTTGGACGATCCGCCGCTCCAAGGCGTCCCCCTTCGCTGCTGGGATCGCCTGGTCGAGCATCTCGATCGCTCGATTGAGGACCACGCCGGTCGGCTCCCCTGCCCCGTCCTTCAGCACCGTCCCCCCTTCACCGCCGGAGGTGGCTTTTGTGATGCCGGCCCGCTCGAACGCCAGCCGGTTGCCCCACCCGGCAAAACCATGGAGACTCCGGAGATAAACCGGATGGCCGGGCACCTTCGCGTTCAGGAGCTTCATCGTCGGATAGTGCGATGCCCAGGCGCCTTCGTCCCAGCCGTAGCCGAGGATCCACTCTCCGGCGGGCACTTGGGCGGCCCGCGCGGCAATCAGTTCGACCGCCTGAGCTTCAGTGGCCACGCCGGTCAAATTGACTCGATCTAGATTGCCGCCGAGCTCCACCACATGGGTGTGCGAATCGACCAGTCCGGGCACAACCGTGGCGCCGGCGAGGTCGCGGACCTGGGTCGAGTCTCCTCGAAATCGGAGCGCCTCTTTGACGGATCCCACAAACACAATCTGGCCGCCCCGGATCGCCACCGCCTCCGCGTCCGGCCTCCAGCCGGACGAATCGCGAGGCGCCGAGGCCGCAGGGCGGCCCTCCGCATCCGGTTCGGCCCAGCTCAGGGTGTAGACGCGCCCGTTGGTCAGGATCAAGGTGGCGGGCTCGGGTTTGGCATTACACCCGCCCAGGCCAGCGATGGGCACCGCAAGGAGGATCCGAATCAGCCAACGGGTCATGGGGCGGAGTTCTCGGGAAGTGGCCGACGACTTGGCGGCTTGGGCTCAAAGGAACGTTGTCATACGTTACTGGGGTTCGAACGATCACGCCACCTCTTCAAAGGTACCGTCTCGGCATGCCCCTCAGTGAGGAATTCGAGCACCAGGGCGCCTGGTTGTTCCGGTACCGGAGCTTCGTGCCTCCGGCGCTGCTTGCCGGCCTCGTGGCGGCAGCCGCCGAGCGGCCCGGCCGTGACGCGGTGCCGGGGCTCGAACCGGATTGGGTCTTGGCCGGGATGGGTGTGGCACTGATTGGACTCTTGGTTCGCGCGGCCGTCGTAGGCTCGGCCGCGGCGGGGACCTCCGGGAAGAACCGGAGTGGTCAGGTCGCGGCAACCCTGACGACCACTGGCCTGTATTCCGTGGTCCGCCATCCGCTCTATCTCGGCAATCTATTGCTCTGGCTCGGGCCCGCGATTGCGGCCGCGACGTGGTGGGGGGTCGTTGCCGTGGCGTTGGCCTTTGGACTCTACTACGAGCGGATCATGTACGCTGAGGAGGCCTTCCTGCGACGAACCTTCGGAGCCGATTACCTGGCGTGGGCGAGCACGACACCCGCGATCATTCCGGCCGTTTCGCGGTGGCGCCGACCGGCGCTAGCTTTTTCCTTGAGGACCGTGCTCCGCCAGGAATACTACGCCCTGTTCTCGACCGGGCTCATGTTTGTGCTCCTTGAACTGGCCACGGTCTGGCTCGAATCCGGCCGGGTTTCATTGTCCTCGGCTTGGCTCGGCGGTGCAGTGTTCTTGTTCGGGTTTGCCGGAACCCTGCGGTTCCTGCAACGCTACACTCGGGTACTCAACGTCGAGGGTCGGTAGCTATCCAATGCGCCAGGTCATGCTCGTCCTGCTTCTTCTCCCAGCGAACCTTGGGGCTCAAACCAAGAAGCCGGGCCCAACGCGCACGCCCTGGATCCGAACCGGTGAGGCGATCGGGATCGCAGCGGCCGTCGGCGTCGGCTTTGCCCTCGATCGGACCGTTCAAGGCGAAGCCCAGGAGGATCGGACCGCCGGCAGCAATCGGATCGCGAGCCTGGGCAATGGGTTCGGCAATTTTGTCTACCTCGGGCCTGCCCTTGGCGCCACTTGGGTGGTGGGGGCCATCACGCACCAGAAGTCGATTCGAGACGCGGCGCTCGATGCTTTCGGCGCCGGCGTGATTGCCGGCGGCGTTACCGGGGTTCTCAAGTTCGCGTTTGGCCGAGCCCGCCCCAACGCGGGTGTTGGCCCAGGCAACTTCCGCCCGTTCTCAAAGAACGTCTCGTATCCATCAGGTCATACCACGCTGGCCATGGCCGTGGCGTCGAGCCTCGCTCATTCAACCAAGGATCATTGGTCCGATGTGGTCTTCTATGGCGCGGCCCTGGTCACCGGCTACGCCCGGATCAACGACGATAAGCATTGGCTCTCCGACGTCATTACCGGCGGAGCCATTGGCTTCCTGGTGGGCCGGCAAGTGCATTTCGGCCGGGGCAAGGTGACCCCGCTGGTTGGAGGGGGAATCGTCGGGGCGTCGTTCACCTTCTAGCCCCGGTTCAGGACCGAAAGAGATAGCTCAACTTCAAAAAGAACCCGTCCCGGAGCCGGGTTAGTCCGGCGGGGGCTGTGCCTGTGTCGCCTTGCCTGGTGTTGCCGTAGCCGGCAAACACCACCGTCCCGGGGCTGGGTTGAAAGGCCACCAGCCAATCGAGAAACAAGTTCCGGACCGTCCCCCTGCCCGCCGGTTCGAATTGGCCGGTGCCGGGATTCCTGATCACCAACGGCAGGTTGGTCCGAGAGTCGTCGCGAAGCGCATCGCGGAAATCCGACCGATACTCGACAACCGCTCGGACAAACAATGACCGAGTCAGCTGGTACTCGGTCTTGAGCCGGGACAAGTCGGTTCTTCCGACCACCGATCCATCGCTGTGCCTTCGATATCGGACGAAACCGTGCGACCCCTCCAATCGGAGCTGATCCGACGGTCGCCAACTCATTTCGGCCGTCACTTGCACGATGGCGGCCCGGGCCCATTCGAAGAAATTGACGTCCCGCCCCCAGAGTCCGAACACGGACGCCGACCAGCCGCCCAGTTCGGGCGTCCCGATCGAGAGCACCCCGTCGACGTTATGAAGCCGAGGCAGTTCGCGAAACGCCACGGTGTCGCCCGGGCCCGATCCGTTGGGGCGCTCGATCGCGTAGGCACCGTAAAGCTCCGGGTCGAACCGCTGGTACTCAAACAGAAATGCGCCACCAAGCGACCATCCGCCCCGGAGCCTGGCTGTGGCGTTGAGATGATACTTGTGATCCTGGGCTTCGCGGCCCTGGACAAAATCGCGATATCGCCAGGTGACGAACGGAGAAAAGTCGACCGACCCGCGCTCGAACAACCCAGTCGGCTTCCCGTAGAAGGTCAGCTGATTGACCAGTCGGAGATTGGCCACTCCGAGCCTGCCGACGAAACCACTCTCAGTCTGAAAATGGTCAGAAACGCCGTTGAAGTTGTACCGCAGGCTGACCCGGCGGCCACCTAACGAGAACGTCCCATTCCAGATCGGACCGCTGGTCGTTCGATTCGAGACCACCGTTCGGCTCGCGGCAGCGGCCAGGTCGAGGTTGGCGGTAGGCCCCAAGGTGAACCGGGCATCGCCCCCAAGAACCTGGTTGTTGTCGGTCCCGTCGAATCGACCGGTGTAGATGCCGCCGATCTTCGAGCTGGCCCCGAGATCCCGTTGGATCCGGGCAATAGCAAACACTGGGTTGTCGCGAGCCGAGCGCGAGGTGGCCCGGTCATCGAGCGCCGCGAGAACGCCAAAGCCGGTCCGACCGATTTTGCCGGTCAGCTTGGTGGCCACGACCGGCTCGACGATCCGCCGGGTGTAAACCAGATTGGTGGTGGTTTCGAAGAACTCAACCCCCTCGAGAAAGAACGGTCGCTTTTCCGGAAAGAACAGTGCGCTCCGGGGATCGAACGAAATCTGACCGGCATCGGCCTCGACTTGAGAGAAGTCAGGGCGCACCGTACCACTCACCGTTAGATCCGGGGTTGCTCCCCAGCGGACGTCGCCGCCGAACCGGGGGCTGCCACCCAAGTAGTCCCACCGACCCCCGACCCGAGCACCAGTCACACTCGAAGTGACCACCGGATTGAGATCGAGCACCAACCCCCGGCGGAGGTCAGTCAGCCCGGTCAGCGTCCCCGCTTGGCCAAGATACGAGGCCACGTCGCGCTTGGCCGGCACCCAGCTCGACACGGCCCCGGTGGCTCGATGGGTTCGTTCGACGTGAATGCCCCAACTCTGCACCGACTTGGATTGATACCGGAGCGACTTGAACGGCACTTCGATCTCCACTTCGAACCCGAACTCGGTTACTCGACCCTTCGAGGTGTAGACGAAATTCGGGCTGGGGTCGAGTAACGGCCGCCCACCGGTGATCCCGCGGAGGAACCCATCCCCGCCTTCGGCACCCCCTTCATTCAGCGTCCCGTCGATTTGGATCCCGAATGGGTTGACGCCGAACATGTAGGCCTGGCGACCGTCGTTGCTGGTCGAGAGAAAGATGAAGACGGCGTCGTCTTGGCTGCCGTCATCGCGAGACGTCAGGGTGGCCCGGACGTCTCCGGCTGCGGCAAAGGCTCGGACCCCGAAGTACATCGCGTGCGGCCCGTACCAGACAACCACCTCGGTCGAGTCCCGGGCCGGCTGGTCGTCGGTCGGGAAATAGCTGGAGAATCCGACCAGCCTGGCGGCGGACGACCAGACCGGCTCGTCCAGTGTCCCGTCGATGTGGATCACGGCTTCGGATCGGGGGGCTGGTACCGACAATACCCGGTCGCGTCCACTGAACCGGAGCGTGTCGCCCGCGAGCGCGGCCATGGCCACTAGAGTATTGAGCAGATCGAGCATTTTCGAGGTTCACCGTTCAGACCAGGGGCGGCGTCAGCCATTCCGAGAACACGGCCGAGGGCATACAATATAGGTAGGGGTGCACGCCCGATTCGATCTTCTCGCTCAGGTCACCAATGATGGCCACTTCATGCCGACCGGATGACGGGAGGGCGTCGCCCTGATCGCCCGGCGGCCACTCACCAGGTTGCTCCAACGGGCCTGTGACGTTCGGGAGGACGAGGTCCCTGATCTCCTCCTCGCCTCGGGCTACTTCTTCTGTCTCTTGTCGGCCTGGTTCATCATGCGCCCGATTCGAGAGCAGGTCGGGGTCGCGGGCGGCACCGCCAACCTTCCGTGGCTCTACACCGGCACGCTGCTGGCAACCCTCGCCCTCCATCCGCCTTTTGCCGCCCTGGTGGCTCGGTTGCCCCGCCGGACGTTCATTACGATATCGAACCGCTTTTTCATCGCCAACGTCCTCGCCTTCTTCGTTCTGTTCGAGACCCAGCCGGCCGCCGCCCTGGTCTGGATCGGACGGGCATTCTTCGTGTGGACCAGCGTCTTCAACTTGTTCGTCGTCTCGGTCTTCTGGGCCTTCATGCTGGATGTCTTCCGGACCGACCAAGCCAAGCGGCTCTTTGGTTTGATCGGCGTCGGCGGCACGCTCGGGGGCATTGCCGGGGCCGCGGCGACGGCGTTCTTGGCGGAACGGATCGGCCCGATGCGGGTGTTGCTGATTTCGGCGGTGCTGCTCGAACTCGCCGTGCAATGCGTCAGGCGCCTAACCGCCAACCGGGCGGCGGCCAGCCGAGCCGCCGGTCCGGACGCGCCAAACGCCGACGAGCAACTGATCGGCGGGGACGTCCTGGCCGGGATAACCCACGTCCTCAAGAGTCCCTACTTGTTGGCCATTTGCTCCTACATGCTGTTGTTCACCATCGGCTCGACGGTTCTCTACTTCCAACAGAACCAGATCGTCCAGCGGGCGTTCGCCGACCGAGCGGCCCAGACGTCCTTCTTCGCCCAGATCGATCTGGCCGTGAATCTGCTGACGCTGCTGACGCAGTTGTTCCTGACCGGGCGCCTGATCAAAGTGCTGGGCGTCGGCGTGACCTTGGCGATCCTGCCGGCCGTGTCCGTCGTCGGGTTTGTCGCGCTCGGGTCGGCACCAGTGCTGGCGGTTTTCGTGGTGTTTCAGGTCCTCCGCCGGGCCGGCGAGTACGCGGTGGCCCGGCCGTCCCGGGAGGTGCTGTACACCGTGTTGTCGCGCGAGGACAAGTACAAGGCCAAGCATTTCATCGACACCTTCGTCTACCGAGGCGGCGACCAAGTCGGGGCGTGGAGTATGGCCCTGATGGCATCGCTCGGGCTCGGCCTCACTGGAACCGCCTACGTGGCGGCTCCCCTGGCGGGCGTCTGGCTGATGACGGCTATCTACCTCGGGAGGAAACAAGCTCAGAGGGAACATCACTGAGCCCCCGGTCAAGCAACGCCTGGCATTACTTCGGGCTGATGACCAGTTCCGCCAATAAGGGTTGGTGATCCGAGCCCAGATCGGGCAGCACCTCCGAGTGGGTGACCCGAAATCCTGGCCCGGCCATCACGTGATCGATCCGAACCCCGATCCAATCGGTTTTGCGGGTATAGCCGAGCCCGAACCCGGCCCGTTCAAAGGACTCGACCAGATCTCCGAACGACTCCTGGAAGATGACACTCTCGCTTGGGGTGTTGAAGTCGCCCACGATCAACTTCGGGCCCTGACCTTCGTCCGCCCATTCCCGGGCTCGCCGGGACTCGATCCGCCGGAGGAGGTTGCCCCGATCAATGAGATCGATGGCATCAGCCTGCCGCTGGAATAGGGCCTCCAGGCCGTCTCGGGGGGTTTCGAGGTGAACGTTGGTCAGATCAAACCCACCCGATGGAGACTCGATCCGGTATCTGGTCACCTTGCCGGACCCACCCGCCTCTTCAATGACCTTGAAGGGTTGTTGAGCCACCGAACTGATGGGCCATCGACTCACCAGACAGGTGCCGCGGGCCTGGTGGACCGCGTACCCCGCGACGCTCAGGGCTTGAGTCCCAGTTGGAAGCGA
>JAYVJS010000120.1:0-5935 GCA_043769075.1 Gemmatimonadota bacterium
TTCACGAAAGGAATTCGGCCGCCCTTTCGGCGATCCACACCGTCGGGGCGTGGGTGTGGCCGGAGGTAAGGGACGGCATTACGGACGCGTCCGCCACCCACAAATCCTCCATGCCGTGAACCGCGAGCCGGTCGCTGACCACCGCTTCGGGGCCGGGGCCCATCCGGCAGGTACCCACCGGGTGATACAGAGTCTCCGATCGGCTTCGGACGAACTGCCGAAGGTCGGTTTCCCGCCCCGGAAAAAGCTCGGAGCCTCGGTATCGGTCGAGTTCGGGCCGGGCCGCCACCCGTTGCGCCAACTCGATGCCCTCTACCATCAGATCGAGGTCGCGGCCGGCACTGTAGTAGTTCGCCACGATTCGCGGCGCCACGTTCGGGTCCGCTGTGGCCAAAGAAACCGACCCGCGACTCTCAGGGTGGAGCACGATGCTCGCGATAGTGAAGCCGTGGCCGGGCGGGTTGCTGAAGCCATGGTCTACGAAAAAGGTCGGGGCAAAGAGCAGTTCGAGATCGGGGCGGTCCAGGCCCGATCGGAGCCGGACGAAGGCGCCGGCCTCCGCGACGTTCGAGGAGAGCGGGCCGGTCCGGCGGAGCAGGTAACGGAGAACGCTGCCGATTCCCTTCGCACTCGCGAGGGTCACCGGCTCCAGGCAGTGATGCATCACCCCGCAGACGACATGGTCCTGAAGGTGCTGGCCGACCCCGGGCAGGTCTTCGACCACCGGAATTCGATGCTCGCGCAGGTCGTTCGCAGGTCCAACGCCAGAGAGCTGAAGCAGGTGAGGCGAGCCGATGGCCCCCGCCGCAAGAATCACTCGGCCGTTGGCTTGGCGGGCCTGGCCGGCCTCGATGAAGTCGACTCCAATGGCCCGGCGCCCTGCGAAGCGGATCCGGTGGGCGACGGCGTTCGGGGCGATCGTCAGATTCGGGCGCCGCCCGATCGGCTCCAGGTACCCGGCGGCTGAGCTGACCCTGGCTCCTTGCGCTTGGGTGACCCGGAACGTGCCGGCCCCGTCCATCGCCCCGTCGTGGAACCCCTCGTTGGGCTCGATGCCCAGCCCGCGAGCCGCCCCGACCAACGCCGCAGTCACTGGGTTGACCGTCCGGAGTTGGCTCGCGCTGATCCCAACCTCACCTTCCTTGCGACGGCCGGTTGCCGAGCATTCGGCCCGGCCCCGCGCTTGGGCCAAATCGTCCCAGGACCACCCTCGGTTGCCCAATGCCGTCCACTCGGCCAGGTCGGCCCTTGCCGGCGGGGTCCAAATCATGGCATTGATTGCGCTTGATCCGCCGATCAGGCGGCCCCGCGGCCAATACAGTGATCGGCCGTTGACGCCTGGATCCGGGGCGGTCTCGAAATTCCAATCGGATGAGGTCTTGAAGAGGGTGGCGAACGCGGCCGGGATTCTGGAAGCCCTTGGGATGGTGGCCGAACCGGCCTCGATCAGGAGGACCTTCGTCGCCGGATGTTCCGACAGGCGGCTGGCGAGTACGCAACCCGCCGAGCCGGCACCGACCACGATGAAGTCATACATGCCACGCACGATAGCCGCCGGGAGTCCGGCCGGCTAGCCTCGCCCCCGCCGGTTTAGTCGGCGAACTGCTCTCGGATGTCGAGGATTTCGTCCCGTGATTGAAGCAAGGCGTCGACGCAGAGTGGGTCGAATTGGACCCCGCCGTTCTTCTCGATGTAATCGAACGCCGAGTTCGTCTCCCATGCTGCTTTGTAGGGACGCTTCGTCGCCAGGGCGTCGAAGACGTCTGCAACCGCCACGATCCGCCCCGACATTGGGATGTGGTCAGTGCTCAGGTTGTTCGGGTAACCCGATCCATCCCACCGTTCGTGGTGGGTGAGAGCGATCTCCGCGGCGAGCTGGAGCAGCTCCGACCCGCTTCCCTCGAGGATCTGGTGACCGATGATGGTATGGCTCTGCATGATCTCATACTCGAGCGGCTAGAGGAGACCCGGCTTCCGTAGGATGTAGTCCGGAATCCCGATCTTCCCGACGTCGTGCATCGGCGCGGCGAGATAGATCGCTTCTTGCAATGCCGGTGGCAGCATCAACCCCCGGGCGAGCACCCCGGTGTACTCGGCAATCCGTCGAAGGTGGGCCCCGGTGTCGGAGTCACGGTACTCGGCTGCCCGGGCAAGCCGGAGGATCGTCTCTTGCTCCCGAACCGTGATGGACTTGACCGCCGCCGCGACCTGCGCCGTCAGCGTTTCAGCTCGTTGCTGGAGACTCTTTTGCCCCGCCCGCAAGGCCAGCATGTTGCGGACCCGAGCGCGAACCTCAGGCGCCTCGAATGGCTTGGTGATGAAGTCGTTGGCGCCGGCATCAAGCGCTGCCAGCCGCACCGCCGGATCCTCGATCGAGGTAATCATCAAAATCGGGACATCAGCGGTAGCTCGCCGGCGCCGCAGGTGCCGAATCAGTTCGATCCCGTTGGTACCCGGCATGTCGTAGTCGGTAATCACGACGTCGGGCGGATGCTGGTCGATCCACGCGATGGCCTCGACGGGGTCGGTATGACAGACCTTGGTGATCGCCGAAACGCCCTGGATCAATTCATCCAGCATTTGGACCCCAAACAGGTCATCGTCGATCAAGACGACGACCGGGAGAGTGGCCTGCAGTGTAGCGGTCGTCATCGACGAGAGGCCTCATGGCCAAGGAGAGTGGGTCGAGCCGCTTCAAGAGCTCGTTGGAGGCGGCCGAGGAGGGCCGGAACATCGTCGAGTTGGCCGTCGCCGGCGTGGTGTTCGATTTCGGCCGCGATCGCCGCCATGCCCTTGGCGCCGACCATGCCGCAGGACCCCTTGATCTTGTGACCCAAACGGCGGACGCCGTCGGTGCTTCCATCGGCTAAGGCCCCGGCCAATTGGGCCAGCCCGGTCGAGGTCAGGTCGGCAAACAGCCGTAGGTATCGCTCGATCTTGACGGGATCGTTCCCCACGATATCACGCAAACGGCTCTCGTCGATCGCGGAATCGGCGTTGTCGCTGACGGGATTCGGCACGGAAGGGTCTAAGGACACACTGGAGCCGTTGTTGGGTACCCCTGGGAGTATCGGCCAAGTGGCGGCGGTTCTTAAGGTTGGGCTATCCCTCATCCGCCGCTAGAAACGCCCGGTGCAAGGCGACTTCGAGCGGACCGCTGGTAAGAACGCGGAGCGCGTTGAGGATCACGGCGACGTCGATGCCTTCCTGCAGGAATGCGCCAACCGTCGGCGCGATCCATCCGGCGGCTGCTATCAGCATCGCGAGGCCGGAGAGCCCCAGCCCGACCCCGATGCTCTGCTTGGCGATCCGCACGGTTCGTCGGGCAATGGCGATGGCTTCGGGGACCCGGGTGAGATCATCGCTGAGCAATACCACGTCGGCGGCTTCCGCGCTGATTCCACCGCCCGTGGCCGCGATGGCGAGCCCAACTGAGGCGGCTGAGAGGGCCGGGGCGTCATTGGCGCCGTCGCCCACCATCATGACCCGAAGGCCGGCCTTCGTCATCCTGGCGACGTACCCGACCTTGTCTTGGGGCAGGAGGTCACCAACAGCGTCGGCAATCCCCAGTTCGGCGGCCACGGCCTTGGCGTTGACGGCTCGGTCGCCCGAGAGCAGGATCGACCGCGTGATTCCCAGTGAGCGGAGGCCTCGAATCATGCTGTTCGCGGTGGGACGAATTCGGTCGGCGTAGGTGATCGTGCCGGCCGCCTCCCGATCAATCGCGACGAAGGCCTGGAGTCCCGCCCGGCCCTCGGCGTTGAGAAACCCTGCCGCCGCCTCGGGCTCCCACTCCTTGAGCAGCGAGAGAGCCCCAACGGTCACTCGATGGCCTTCGACGGTTCCGGAAACGCCTCGGCCGGCTGACTCGATGACTTCCGATGCCGCCGGAAGCGTCCCGCTGGCCGCCACCGCCGCCTCGACCGTGGAACGGGCCAGCAAGTGACCCGATCCTTGCTCGACCGCTCCGGTGAGGCGGAGGATCTCGGCCTCTTGAAACCGGCCAATCGCCTCTACTGCGGCGACTTGGGGCCGGCCGATCGTGATCGTCCCCGTTTTGTCGAACAGCACCGCGTTGATCCCCGCGAGTTGCTCGAGCGCCGTTCCGTGCCGGACGATGATTTGATGACGAGCCGCCCGGTTGACGCCGGCCAGCATCGCCACTGGGGCGGCCAAGATCAGGGGGCACGGCGTGGCCACGACCAACACGGCCAGAACCCGGTTCGGGTCGTGCGAAGCGAAGTACGCCACGGCACAGGCCGCAATAGTCGCCGGGGTGAACCACACTGCTACCCGGTCGGCCAGCCGTTGGATCGGAGCCTTACTGGCCTGGGCACTGCGGACCAACTCCACGATCTGGTGGTACAAGCTGGCGTCAGCTCTGGCGGTCGCCTCGAGGGTGAGGGGCCGGTCGAGATTGATGGTTCCGCTGGCGACGGCGTCGCCGGGGCCGAGTGAACGCGGTAGCGGCTCTCCGGTAATCCGGGAGGTGTCGACCGATGAATGGCCGGAAGTCACGACGGCGTTACACGGCACCATCTCGCCGGGCCGGACCAGGATCCGGTCTCCCACGTTCAGGCGATCGACCTCGACGTCCTCGATGCTATCGCCGAGAACCCGATGGGCTGCCCGGGGGGCTTGGGCCTCGAGTTCGGCAACGGCTTGAGAGGCGCGCCGGGCGGCCGCCCGCTCGAGCGCTTCGCCCCCGGATTGCATCAACACGATGACGAGGCCGGCAACCGGCTGTTGCAGCACCACCGCGGTGACGATCGACATCGATGCGACGAGGTCGCTCGCAAACCGCCCCTCGAAGACACCCTTGAGGCTGCTCCAGACGATCGGCAGCCCGAGTAGAGCCAAGCCCACCAGCCCGATGATCGGTCCGACGCCAGGGGTAGAAATGAAACGCGGGGCCAGAAGCCCCGCGAGCAGGATCAGTAGCGCGGCAACCGGGGTGAACATTACCCGGCCTTAACCGCCCGGGCACCAACATGGCAGAGCGAGAAGCCGACCCCTCGAACCGTTTCGATATGGGGGTCCGATGCGTACTTGAGCAGCTTCCGGCGAAGGTTGCCGACGTGCACGTCGACCACGTTGCTTTCCGGATCAAAGTGCATGTCCCAGACCTTTTCAAGCAGCGTGGTCCGACGAATCACTTCCTCGGGATGCAGCATGAAGAACTCGAACAACTGGAACTCTTTCGCCGTCAGGTCGAGCGCCTTGCCGTCGATGGTGGCCTGATGGCGCAATCGGTCGAGTTCGAACGGGCCGTATCGGAGGACCTCGAGCCGCTCGGCTCCGCCTCGGCGATGCAGTGCCCGTAGCCGAGCCAGCAGCTCCTCGAAGCGAAACGGCTTCGTCAGATAGTCATCAGCGCCGGCATCCAGCCCGCGGACGATATCCTCGACCGCATCGCGGGAGGTCAGCATGAGGATCGGAGTGCTGCGGCCTTCCCGCCGGAGCTCCTGGGCCACCTGAAATCCACTCTTCTTGGGGAGCATGACGTCGAGAAGGATGACATCGTATTCATAGATGTGGGCCAACATCGTGGCCTCTTCGCCGTCCGGCGCCACGTCAACGACGAACCCTTCTTCTTTGAGCCCTTGCTCAATGAATCCGGCGACCTTTCGGTCGTCCTCCACTACGAGAAGTTTCATGAGCGAAGCTTACGACCTGGCCCCTAAAGCGGCCGCCAAGGGTTTATGAAGATCACTTCACGACGCCGGGACGGTCAGGACGAACAGGCCGCCCGGTTGGGCCACCGCCGTCAAGTCACCGCCGAGGAGCCGGGCCAGTCGGCGAGACAGGGCCAGCCCGACGCCGTGGCCGGTGCCTCCCTCGGGGGCGGCGGTCGTGTAGTAGATGTCGAAGATTCGGTCGAGCATCTCCGGCGCGACACCGGGCCCTTCGTCGAGGACCCGGAATTCCACCATGG
>JAYVJS010000121.1:0-4669 GCA_043769075.1 Gemmatimonadota bacterium
GCCCGATCCCCAGCGTCATCAGCGCCCCGAGACCAAAGTTGCCCACCGCAGCCAGTACGAGTTTCCCGCCGGTGAGCCCCACCGCGTCGCCGCCGCCGGCCACGATGCCGAGGTTCGTCAGGGTGAACAGGACCGCCGCCACTACCAAGGCGATCCCCATGCCGAGTTGGATCTTCCGGCGCGGCCAGCCCGCCACCACCCCGGCGCCGAGCCAAGCGCCGAGCACGGCGGCCAGAATCAAGATGACCAGGGTCTGAAACTCAACTTCGACCACCGAGATGAAGAAGAACGCCTGCACAATGGTTGGGATCGTGTGCCCGACATTCAACGTCCCCGGAATCCTCTCGTCGGGCACCAGCTTGAGGAGCCGGTACATCGCGGTGGTCGGCGCAAACGAACCGATCCCCAAGGTGTCGAAGAAGTTGATCACGAAGCCGAGCCCGACGTGGGTCGGGGTCGGCAACCCGTGGTCGTCATCCGCTTGCGGTTTACCGAGCTTGGCCCAAGCGGCAACGAACACCAGGGCAAAGACGGCCAAGGCGGCCAACAGATAGACGACGCGCGAGTCAGACATTTGGCAACCCTTATGGAAGTGAGAAGCTACCGCACGCCAGCCCGACGATCGGATCGCCGGCCTGAACGATTGGGTGAGTGACCCGCCACAGAATGTATCCCGATTCCGGGGCCGTGAGGGTCGCCCGCAAGAGACCCATCCCATCGCGGACTTCGGCAAGAACGGCTCCCCGGGCCACGTGGTCGCCCGCCCGTACCGCCGAACGGCACCATCCCTCGGCCGGGGCCTCAAGAAACCGATACTGGGTCAACTCGAGCGGCGCAGGCGGGGCAACCCGATCTTCGCCCAGCATCCCGAGCTCCCGGGCCACGCTCTCGATACCATCGAGGTGGAAGGCAACGTCCGGTTCGGGCATCAAGCCGTGGGACCCGCACTCGGCGAAGACAGCCAACTGGTGGCGCGCCGCCCGCGCGGTGGCGCTCCGGCCCGGGCGCCCTCCCTCCGACGGATCGAGACGCACGAGAAAGGTCGGGTTGAACGACCGTGACAACCGGAGATTGTGATCATCAAAGGCCGACTCGCCGGTCAGCTGACACACGGTGAAGCGAGCCATCTCCTCCCGCAGGTCACCCCCGTGGAGGTCGATCAAGCAATCGGCCCGGTCGGCCCAATCGTTGAGGATCGCATCGGCGATCGCCTCGCTGAAGGTCCCATCGGGACGACCCGGAAAACAGAAGTTGATGTTCTTGGAATCGACCGGACAGAGGGACTCGGCTCGGGTCCGATACCCGGGTTGGTTCACAACCGGAATGATCGTGATGGTCCCGCGAAGCGCTCGGACGTCGATCCGCTCGGCCAACCGGTAGGCGGCCTCGATTCCCGCCACCTCATTCGGATGGATGCCCGCCATGACGGCAAGGCTCGGCCCGTCGGAGAGTCCGACAATGTCGATCGCTTGCCACCCATACCCGGCCAGGGACGGGGCCTTGAACTGGAGGGTCCGATAGTTGATGCCCGCGCGTGTCATCGAACGGCCTCGTCAGTTCGGGAGCAGGCCCATCCGCCAAAGAACAAAGACGTAGTCGGTGGCGATTTCGCGAAGCCGGTCATATCGACCCGAGGCACCCGAATGGCCGGCCCCAAGATTGGTGTGGAGGAGGAGCGGATTGGCATCCGTCTTCAGCGTCCGCAGCCGGGCGACATACTTGGCCGGCTCCCAGTACATCACTTGGCTATCGTTGAGCGAGGTTCGAACCAGCATGGCGGGATAGGCCGTCGCCGCCAGGTTGGCGTAGGGGCAATACGGCCGGATCCATCGATACTGTTCCAGCACGGCGGGGTTGCCCCACTCCTCGTACTCGCCGACCGTGAGGGGGAGAGTCGCGTCGAGCATCGTATTGATTACGTCGACGAACGGAACTTGAAGGATTGCCGCCCCACAGAGATCGGGGCGAAGGTTGAGCACCGCGCCGATCAAGAGCCCGCCGGCGCTCCCGCCCTCGATGGCGAGCCGCGACCGATCCGTTTTCCCGGTCGCGACCAAATAATCTGCCGCGGCGATAAAGTCAGTGAACGTGGTGGACTTGGAGGCCATTTTGCCGGCGTCATGCCACGCCCGTCCCATCTCGCCCCCACCCCGAACGTGGGCCACGGCAAACACCACCCCCCGATCGAGGAGTGACAGCCGGTTTGAGGTGAATGACACGGGATACGGAACCCCGTAGGCGCCGTAGCCTGTTAGGTAGGTCGGTCGGGGGCCCGTCGCCATCTGGTCCTTCCGCCACACCAAGGAGACCGGGATCGGAGTGCCGTCGGGCGCGGGCGTGAAAACCCGCTCGCTGTGATACCGAGTCGGATCGTAGTCCCCGAGAACAGCTTTCCGTTTGAGCAGCACCGACCGGCCGGCCGCCATGTCAAACTCGTAGACCGACGACGCGGTGACAAACGACTCGTACCGGTAGCGGAGCTGATGAGTTTCCCATTCAGGGGTCATGCCCGGCCCCGCGTCGTACACCCCCTCTGGAAACTCGACATAGTGGACCCGGTCGCTCGCCAGATCCGCGACCCGAATCCGAGTCAGGCCTTCGCGTCGCTCCCAAGCCACCCAGTGCCCCGCGAAACATTCGACCCCTTCGACCACGACGTCATCGCGAACCGGCAGCAGTTCGGTCCAATTGGCGGCCGAGGGATCGGCAACGGGCGCGGTGACGATCCGAAAATTCTTGCCTCGATCGTTGGTGCGAATGAAGAACCGATCCCCGTGGTGGTCGAGATCGTATTCTTGGTCTTGAATCCTTGGCGCAACCATCCGCCAGACCCCCGCCGGCGTTCCGGCATCGAGAACCCGGGCCTCGGTGGTCGTGTGGCTGGCCGAGTACAGAACCAGAAAGCGGCGGCTTCGGGTCCTGGTTACGAAGACCCGGAACCGTTCGTCGGATTCCTCGAACACCATGACCGCCGGTTCGCCTAACGTCATGCGATAGACCCGGTAATCGCGTTTCGTTAGGTCCTCGACCGTGTATAAGAGCGTTCGGCTATCGGCGGCCCAGACCGCCGATCCCGCTTGGAGGATCGGCTCGACCAGCATTCCGCCGGTATCGAGATCCTTGACGAACAGGGTATACTCGCGGGCCCCGGACAGATCGGTGGAATAACACAACTTCCGGCCGTCAGGGCTCACCTGCATCAGCCCAACGTTGAGATACGGGTGCCCAACCGCCATCGCATTGAGATCGAGGAGGACCTCCTCTGGGGCGCCCTCGGCGTCCCGACGGCGAAAATAGGTCGGGTACTGTTTCCCTTCCTCGGTCTGGCTCCAGTACCAATAGCCGGTATCTCGGTACGGAACGGACAGGTCGGTCTGCTTGATCCGGGCCAGCATCTCGTCGTACAGGGCGGTCTCAAACTTCGAGAAGGGCTCGAGAATGGCCGAGGTATAGGTGTTTTCAGCCTCGAGGTAGCCCCTGACCTCGGGGCGGTCACGGTCGCGAAGCCAGAAATAGTCATCCGAGAGGGTGTCGCCGTGCAGGATGACTGGATGAGGCTCTCGAAGTGCCACGGGCGGCTTGGTCGGCAACGTCATGCTCGCAATCTAGACGGGCGGCGCGTCGGGCCAGGTAGCGGCCACCAATCGGGGGAGCAGCTCGCCCGATCGCCCGGGGAGAAAACGAACCCGCTCCCCGGTTGTCTGGCCGTCATCGTTCAGGTTGATCACCACCACCAGCGCTCTCCGCTCGGCGGCGATCCAGGGTAGTGAGGCCGCGGGTTGAACCAGATTGGACGTCCCGATCGAGAGGAACATGTCGCAGCCTGTTGCGGCGGCCTCGGCCCGGGTCAGGGCTGACGTTGGGAGCAACTCGCCGAACCAGACGACGTCCGGCCGGAGCATATCGCCGCAGGCCGAACACCGAGGCAACCGATCGGTGTCCTCGAACGAGGAGGCCACCATGGCGCACCCGAAGCACTTGACCCGACCGATGTTGCCATGCAATTCCACGACGTCGGTGCTACCGGCTCGGGCATGCAATCCGTCGACGTTCTGGGTGATCAGCGTCAGGCGGGGAACCAGCCGCTCCATGACGGCCAAGGCTCGGTGACCGGCGTTAGGCAGTGCCTGGGCCACTGCGAGGCGCCGACCTCGATACCATCGCCACACCAGCTCCGGATTCCGGCGGAACCCCTCGGGTGTTGCCAAGTCTTCTGGCCGATAGTCGGCCCACAGTCCGGTCAGCGCGTCGCGAAAAGTGGGGATCCCGCTCTCGGCCGATACGCCGGCCCCGGTGAGGACTGCAACCTGCCGCGCTGAACGTAGCGCCGCGACGACCTCAGGATCCAAGCAAACCTTCGAGACGGGACTTCACCGCGGGCCATTCATCGTTGAGGATGCTGTAGTAGACCGTGTCGCGGCGAAAGCCGTCCCACATCAGCCGGTTGCGCCGAAGGACGCCTTCCTTGACCGCCCCCAGCCGCTCAATGGCCTTCTGGGAACGAAGGTTCCTCCCATCGGTCTTGAGCTGAACCCGGAGCGCCCCCTGATCGTCGAAAGCATGACGAAGCAACAACAGCTTGGATTCGGTGTTGATCGCGGTCCGCTGGGCGGCCATACCCAACCAGGTCCACCCGATTTCAAGAATTCGGTCCGGACGGTGAATGTCG